>JANOJI010000230.1:0-6412 GCA_031408175.1 Ilumatobacteraceae bacterium | reverse complement strand
TATCCTCGATCTTTTTTTCAAGTTCAATAATATCGGCAGGCACATTAATATTCTTAATATGCTTTCTTGCTCCTACTTCGTCCAGCACATCGATGGCTTTATCAGGTAATAACCGATCGGTCATATACCGGTCATATACCGGTCGCTCAATTTTACACAGGCATCAATCGCTTCCTGGCTGTAGGTAACATTATGGTAATCTTCGTACTTACTTTTTATGTTATTTAAAATTTCAATTGTTTCTTCAACCGAAGGTTGTTCTACAATTACCTTTTGAAAACGGCGGTCTAATGCGCCATCTTTTTCAATATGCATACGGTACTCATCTAATGTAGATGCACCAATACATTGCAGTTCACCCCTGGCCAGGGCCGGTTTAAAAATCGGCTTCGATCTCCTTCTTGAACTGCTCGATTCGATCGTTGTACTCGTCTTGTTCGAGCCGCTCTTCGAGCGCCGTCAGTTCACCACCGACCTGCTCACGACTGGCTTCCATCAACTTCTCGAGCATCGAGTCGAGGTCGAGGTTGCGCAAGGTGCGGTACAGGTAGTAGGTACCGCCCACCGGACGCCCGGGTTCCATCCCCGCGAACCGCTGCACCGCCTGACGGGCGAGTGCGCGCATCAACGCTTGGTCGCCGTTCATCAACGCCTGCATCAGCAGGTGGGCCATCTCCTCAGGCGTCAATGAATCCATCGACCCGCCTGCGGCGCCCCTGCCGTCGCCTTGGCGCATCTGTTCTTGCGCACCGCGCCACATCTCGTCGAACGCGTCGTCGCCTTCGACGATGTTGTACTCCGGACCGCGCAAACTGAAGTAGACCTCGAACACGGTTTCGAAGGCCCGCCAGTGGGCGTTGTTCTTCACCATCGTCGCGCCGAGCGCATACTTGAAGGCCTCGCGGTCCTCGATGGGGATGTGTTGAACCGCCTCCATCGCGTCAAGGTTCTCGGTCAGCGAGACCGGCAGCCCGGCGCTGCGCAACTCGGTGACGAAGCCCGCCAAGAGATCAAGCATGGTGCCGGCCACCTACTTGTCGACGCTCAGTTCTTTCGCGGCCTTGGCGATGTCGGTCTGGTACTTCAACAAGATGTGCAGCGTCTCTTTGGCTTGCTGTGCCTCGATGTGATCGATGCCGAGCAACACCAGAGTTCGTGCCCAGTCGATGGTCTCGCTGACCGACGGTGCCTTCTTCAGATCGAGCTGACGGATCGAGCGGACGATGCGCGCGATCTGGTCGGCGAGGTTGGCGCTGACCTCGGGCACCTTGGTCAGCACGATCTGCTTCTCGCGCTCCATGTCGGGATAGTCGACGTGCAGATAGAGGCAGCGCCGCTTCAGGGCCTCGCTGAGCTCACGGGTGTTGTTGGACGTCAGGAACACGAGTGGGATCTGCTTGGCAACGATGGTGCCGAGCTCAGGAATGCTGACCTGGTACTCGCTGAGGATCTCGAGCAGCAACGCTTCGGTCTCGACCTCGACACGGTCGACCTCGTCGATCAGCAGCACGACCGGGTCTTCGGCCGTGATCGCTTCGAGCAGCGGACGAGTCAGTAAGAACTCGTCACTGAAGATGTCGTCGTGCACCTCGCTCCACGAATCGCTCTTGCGATCGGCCTGGATTCGCAGCAGTTGCTTCTTGTAGTTCCACTCGTACAGCGCCTTCGACTCGTCGAGACCCTCGTAGCACTGCAGACGGATCAGCCTGGCCCCGGTCATCTCGGCGATGCTCTTGGCAAGTTGTGTCTTGCCGACACCCGCCGGGCCCTCGACCAACACCGGCTTGCCGAGTCGATCAGCCAGGAACGCAACGCCGGCGATCCCATCGTCGGCGAGATAGTGGACGGCTTTCAGTCCATCGCGAACCTCTTGAACGCTGTCGAAACGGTGACCCATGGGCTGGCACCCTACCGCCCACCTTGACGGGTCGATCAATTGGGTTTCTCACAAAAGCTGACGTGGGGATGCTCCCCCGAGCATCCCCACTTCAGTTGCCTACGAGATGAATCAGGCCTCGACGGACACCACTGTGAGCGCCATCGGCCCCACGTCGTCGGTGTGCGACACGACGCCGAGATAGCTGACACCTGCCGTCAGCCCAACCCAGCTGAGATTCACCGTGCCAGTGGTGCCGCTGATCGCTGCGAGCGGTGCGCTATCGATCACCAGGCTGCCGCCGGCGACCGCCGGCACCAACCAACTCTGCAGTGAGAACGCCAAGCCGGCAGGATCGACAATCTGCCAGCCATGCACGGCCATGGTGTACGTGTCGTCCGCTGGCAGCTGTAGCTCGATGAACTCATCGGTACCACCGTTGGTGCTTTGGGCGACGAGCTCGCCTGCCGAGTTGAGCAGGTACAGATCGATGTCGTCGTCGCCCGGGATCGTCAGCGTCCAGCGAGCCAGTTCCACACCGGTCACGACAAACGGAATCAACACCAATCCACCGCCGTCGTCAGGGGTGAACGGCGTTTGATCTTCGTCGTGCAAGACGATGCCGTCGCTCGATGTCGCCGGCACCAGGCCGTGCGGGGCGGCCGCGTATGCGCCCGTGTAGCCGAACTTGACGTCGAAGCTTGTCGACCCGGTGACGCCTGTGCCGCTGACCTCGGCGGGGGTGCCGAGTTGTACAGCCTTCACTGCGATCGGGCTGCGCACGTTGTAGCCCGAGCCGCTCCATGCGAGGTCACCGAATGCCCACTCGTCGAGTGGAGCGCTGACGTTGGTGATGGTCACGTCGTACGACGCGACTTCGCCGGGCGCCAGGGTGAGGATGCCGGGTTCGACGGTGACTTCGTAGCCGGCAGGGGCGCCGACGATGGCCGTGAAGGTCACGGTCTCGCTGGCGACGCTGGTGACGGTGCGGGTGACCGTCTCAGACCCGGGCAACTCGGAAATGCCGATCGACGGGTAGTTGAGGTTCTGCGAGGTGGTCGGAGTTCCGTTGAGTACCAAGTTCGCGCAGAATCCCGTCGGATTGGAGAAGATCTCGGGTCCCTCGTCGCAGAGGAAGCCGAGGTATTCGAACAATCCTGCGTCGTAGACCAATCCAGGGTTGAACGCCGAGCCAGGTGCGGCCACGATGCCGGGGTTGACCATGCCGGCGCCCATTGCGAAGGGGCCCGCTTGACTGATTCGGTCGTTGTCGCGCACGTCGGTGTTGGCCGTACTCATCAGGGCCGACTTGGCCATCGCCGCAGACCAATCAGGGTGAGCCTGCTTCAACAGGGCGTAGATACCCGCCGTGACCGGGCTCGACATCGAGGTGCCGGCGATGGCTTGGAACAACTCGCCTGGAACAAATCCGGCATCGGTGAACGGCGATGCACCAGCCATGATCTGCAAGCCCGGTGCGGTGATGTCGGGCTTGATGATGTCGGCCGCTGTCGGGCTGGGCCCCCGCGACGAGAAGATCGTCATCGACGGTGCGTAGTCGATGGTCGTCGGCTTGTGCTCGGTCTTGATCTGTGCTTTCGGGCGGCGGCTTTCGGCAATGTACTGCTTGATCTGCAAGCCCTCGGTGAGATCGATGTGAACCGATGGCACCCAGTGGTTGTCGGTGAACAGGTTGTCGTCGTCGCTGGCGTTGAACAGGATCATGCCCTTGCCTCCAGCGCGGAACACTTCCTCGCTCTTGGCCACTCGACCGTTACCGCCTCGGCGGCACAACACGATCTTGCCCTTCACCTTGGCGGGATCGAGCGAGTCGGCGAGGCACAGGTCGCTGGTGCCGGCAAACTCGGCATCGACCAATCCCAGTTTGCCGGTACCGCGCGTGACCGATGCACCGGTGATGGAGTTGCCCTTGTCGAGCTTGATCGTGCCTGGGAAGAAGCGGGTCTGCGAGTTCGCCCCGACTGCCGTCACCCACGGCACATCGGCAGGACCGCCAAGGGTTGCGGGAGCAGGGCCTGCGTTGCCGGCCGACACGGCGGAGAACACGCCCGCGTCGGCTGCGAACAGGAATGCAATCGTGTCGGCGGTGACCAGATTCGCGCCGCCACCAATCGAGTAGTTGATGACGTCGACGCCGTCGAAGACAGCCTGGTCGATCGACGCGGCGAGATCGGACGTGAACCCGCCGAGATTGCCCAGACCCTTGTAGGCGATGATCTGTGCGCGCGGTGCGACACCGGAGATCTTGGGGAAGCTGCGGCCGAAGATCTTTGGCCGTACGTTGGCGTTGCCGGCCGCCGTCGATGCAGTGTGCGTTCCGTGACCGTCGTCGTCGCGTGCCGAGTCGAACTCGTCGACGTCGGCACCGACCAGAGCGCGATACGTATCGAGCATCTGCCGCGCGCCGATCAGCTTGTTGTTGCAGGCGAAGGGCGCGTCGTCGGGATTGGCGGCGGTGTTGCCGAACTCGCAGCTCGAGCGATCGGTCTCATCGAGCGGGTCGTGGGGGGGATAGGTGCCGTCGTCGGCGAAGCTCGGATGCTCTGGCCAGATGCCGGTATCGATCACTCCGACCACGACGCCTTCACCGGTGAGGCCGCTCTTCCAGGCCTCACCTCTGGCTGTCAGGCCCAAGAAGTTGCCGAGGTCGTCGTTCTTGGCGCCGTCACCGTCGTCGTCGTCGCCATCCTCATCGGAGGCGAGGTGGCGAAGCTCGTCGGGCAGGACCACGGAAACCTTCGGGTTGGCGGCAAGCGCCACAGCCTGCCTGTAGTCGAGCACGGCGGAGAAGCCGTTGAGAGCGTTGCTGAAGTCTTGAACCTTGGTGTCGGTGCTGACGCCGGCCTCGGCCAGCACCACGTCGTGCGTCTGGTCGAGCGCCGCGCTCTGGGCCTCGGCGGCCGGGGTGTCGAGGTCGTCACTCGGAATCGAGGCGACCAGCGGGTCGGCCCGCATGACAACGATGTAGCTGCCGGTTTCGCTCTCGACAACGGCCTTCGAACCGATGAGAGACATGTCGACGGGCGCCAAATCCTCGGCCGTGGCCGGGTTCATCGGTACGAATGCTGCGACCGCGAGTGCTGCGCCGGCGATCAAGGCTGTCAATCTCTTCACGAAATGGTTCCTCTCATGTCTGCCGTCCCCGGTTGGGCCGACATCAACGGGTCATGTTTCGTTGGATGGAAAACCTCCCGCCCGACGGGTGCCCCAACTCCCCACGTCGCCAACCTAACAACACTGGCGGGACGGGACAAGCCAAAGTTCTGTAAATACTGGAAGGGATGTTTCGCAGAACGCCGGCGGTGATTCAACCGGTCGTTGGGGGCGATTTCACCGGTTGTTCGCACAGGAACGGCGTCCGCGATCCACCGGAGTGATAGCGATACGCCTTGTCATCGACCCTCAGCACGATCACCGATCCGTCGGTCGACACCTGGGCGTATTGCATGCCTGGTTGCGGGCATCCCAGCCCCGAATCGGGCCACTCGGCAAGCGTGGCCGACACGATGTCCACCGCCGTGGCGTCGATCGACAGTCGTAGAGCCAGGTCGGCGACCGCGATGTCGATGTACGGCTGAAGACCAGGATCAATCTGCTCGTTACTCACGGGTGTGCCCCCTTGTGGTGTCGTGACGGCTGCGGACGGCGACGAACCGTCAACCGATTGCCCGGTCGACTCCTGGATCGAGCCGCCTACAGAGCCATCGGCACATCCGGCCGACAGCGCGTTAGCAAGCAACAGCACGCTCACCAGGATTGACGGTCGGTGCACCTTCATCTCCTGGCAACTTATCGATCGCTGCTGCGAAAGGGTGGGCGGGTCCCGGCGTAGCCTGCGATCCCATGTCGAACCCGATGGAACGAGACATGGCCGAGTTCGTGGGTGGTATCGCCCACGAACTCGGCGCGTTGAGCGGCAGGGACCCGTCGGCGCACACTGTCGACGCGACCATCGAAGCGAGCAATCTGGTCGCTGCCATCATCGCCGCCGACTGCCGGTTGACCGACTCCGAACTCGACGCATATTTGGATTCGGTTGGTCCTTTGCTCGATCCGCCGCTGATCACCAGCGCGGGGCACGTTCGCCAGACCGACCTGTTCAGCCGACGCGAAGAATGGCTCGCCGAGCCCAGCGTGTTGTTCGACCTCCTCGTCAAGGCCGACGGCAGGCACGGCACCCGGCGCAGCAACCGCTACTACGAGTTGGCGATTCGCCTGGCCCATGTGACCGCGGCCACCGACCTGGTTCCATCGGCTGGCGAGCTGGATGCGATCGATGCATATCGCGCCCGACTGCTGGAGGCGATCGACGCGGCGGGCGTTCCTCGTCCCGGGCAGCCGGATCCGACACCGCAGCGGGCCAGTCCTACCGGCGCCGCGCCGGCTCCGAAGGCGACAGCAACATCGGAGTCGGTCGCACCGGCACTCGAGTCCACTCTCGCGCCGGCGCGATCCGTCGACGATGTCATGGCAGAGCTCGACGCATTGATCGGTCTCGCCAATGTCAAGGCCGAG
>JANOJI010000219.1:0-6673 GCA_031408175.1 Ilumatobacteraceae bacterium | reverse complement strand
TTCCACCGCTTCATCGACTGGTTGGCGGTGTTTGCCCAGCTCGGTGTGTTGCACCTCGGACGACCGATGCCGATCAGCGACATCCAGTTCGGTCCACCCGATCGGGGAACCAGCCGCATCGCCGGCTACAACGACGAGCAGTAGGTCGGCCGGCCGTCGTCTGGAACACTGGGCCGATGACGACCCGAGTAGTCGAGGGACATGCTGGCCAGCAAGCCATCGCGGCGATGTTGGCCTTCGGCACGGACGTGATGTTCACGCTCAACGGTGGCCACATCTGGCCGCTGTACGAGGCGGCGCGCGACCAAGGTATGAGGGTTGTCGACACCCGGCACGAACAGACGGCAACGTTCGCCGCCGAGGGCTGGGCGAAGTTGACCCGTCGGCCCGGCCTTGCCGCGCTCACCGCCGGACCGGGAATCACCAACGGTGTGTCTGCGATCACGACCGCGCAGTTCAACGGCTCGCCGCTGGTGGTCATGGGTGGACGTGCGCCCGAACTGCGTTGGGGTTCTGGCTCGCTGCAGGAGATGGATCCCGTTCCGGTTGTCACCTCGATCACCAAGTCGGCCCTCACCGTGAAAGACGCCAGTCAGGCAGCGGCCATGGTCCACGCTGCAGCAGCGCTGGCATTGACGCCGCACCGCGGCCCAACCTTTCTCGACTTTCCCCTCGACATCTTTGGCCCGTCGACCGGCGAACTCCCCGACGTCGACGAAGGCGTCCGGCGAGGCTCGACTCCCGACCCGGAGGCTCTTGCTCGACTGGCGGCGTTGATCGCCAATGCCGAGCGGCCGGCGTTCATCGTCGGCAGCGACGTCTACTGGGATGGGGCGTGGACCGAACTGCGCGCCGCAGTGGAAGCGCTTCGGGTGCCGTGCTTCTTCAATGGGCTCGGCCGCGGCCTGTTGCCCGCTGACCATGACCTCGCGTTCTTGCGAACTCGTGGAGTGCTGAAGCAGCGCGCTGACCTTGTCGTGGTGCTCGGCACGCCGCTCGACTTCCGCCTGGGGTTTGGCCGCTTCGGCAACGCCCAAGTCGCCCATGTGGTCGATGCCGCGTCGCATGTTGCCCATCACGTCGAGGTCGCGACCGTGGTCGGGGACATCGCACAGGTGTTGCGGTCGCTCGCCGACTATGCCGGGCCGCGCGTCGCCCACGAGGACTGGATCGACGAATTGCGTTCCGCCGAGTCCGTCGGGCGCGCAGCCGATCAGGTTCTGCTGGCCATAGCCGACGCGCCGATCCGACCGTCGCGGATCTACGGCGAGCTCGCCAAGCGCCTGGCGCGCGACGCCGTCGTGATCTGCGACGGTGGCGATTTCGCGTCGTATGCCGGCAAGTTCGTCGAGGTCTTCGAGCCGGGTTGCTGGCTCGACACCGGGCCGTACGGATGCCTGGGCAACGGGCCTGGCTACGCAATCGCTGCTCGCGTTGCGCGCCCGTCGAGCCAGATCGCCTTGCTGCTCGGAGACGGCGCCGCCGGTTTCAGTTTGATGGACGTTGACACGATGGTGCGCCACAAGATGCCGATCGTGATCATCGTCGGCAACAACGGCATGTGGGGTCTCGAGAAGCATCCGATGCAGGCGATCTACGGCTGGGATGTGGCCTGCGATCTGCAACCGGGCTGTCGCTACGACGAAGTCGTGAAGGCGCTGGGCGGCGCCGGCGAACTGGTGACCGATCCCGCCGAGATCGGTCCAGCCATGGATCGGGCGTTCGCATCGGGTGTGCCGTACCTCATCAACGTGCTCACCGAGCCCGCCGACGTCTACCCGCGCACGTCAAACCTCGGGTAAGCCAACCTCATCAGAGTGTTTCCGTCCACCCCGGTCGAGCCCGTAACACTCGTCTGCAGGTCGCTCAGGCGCAGGCCGTGCCGGGTGCTGGCACGACGGTGCCGTCGGACGCGACGTCCATCAAGACCGACTCGGCGACGATGAAGCCATCCGTGACCATTGCTGCTTCGCTGATCGGTGAGTCGGGATTCAAGAAGGTGTAGGTCTGCACGGCCTTCTCGATCGTCGACCGCTCCTGGGTGCACGCCGCCGCATTGCCGCCGGCGATCTCGGTCTGGGCTTCCTTGGCTCGCTGCGCTGGATTGCAGGAGGTCACTGAACCAAGCGCAAGTATCACCAGACCGATCGTTGGCCAGCCGCTCATTCTCATGTCCTATGTATCGGCGGTTCGCGGTGACCGATGAGCGGAGATTTTCTGGTGTCCGAAGAGTCGGCTGTGAGGTTCTCGGTAGGCTCGCCGAGATGATCGCCGGGATGTTTGCCCAAAGATTGGAGCCGTAAGAATGGCCGCACACGATGTTGTTGAGTCCGACATACTCGAACGGGTTCTCGGCGCAGCAATGCGCACCGGAGGCGAATTCGCCGAGGTCTTCATCGAAGACAAACGGTCCACGATGGCCGGGCTCGACGATGGTCGAATCGAGCAGGTCACCAGTGGTCGAGACCGCGGCGCGGGCATCCGCGTCGTCAAGGGCGATACCACCGGTTTCGCCCACACCGCCGACCTCAGCGAGGCCGGTCTGCGCTCCGCCGCCGAGGCTGCGGCCGCGGCGGCAAGCCAGGGCACAGGAGGCGCGAACATTGTCGCACTCACGCGGCAACCAGAACACCGGGTCAGTCCGGTCGAGCGCTTCGCCGACGAGGTTTCCAAGACCGAGAAGGTCTCGTTGCTGCAGCGGGTCGACGAGGCTGCTCGTGCCAGCGGTGCTGCCATCGTGCAGGTCAGTGCCGGATATGCCGATAGCCGCAAGCGGATCATGATCGCGAATACCCACGGGCTGCTTGCCGCGGACGAGCAGGTTCGCCAGAGCGTTCGCATCAGCGTGGTCGCCAACGGCGATGCGGGAATGCAGACCGGCTTCCAGAGCACCGGCCACACGTTCGGCTTCGAGATGTTCGACAGCATCGATGTGGAGGAACTTGCACGCGACGCCGCCCGGCAGGCGCTGGTCAAACTGGGTGCCCGCCCCGCGCCCAGTGGCACGATGCCCGTGGTGATCAAGTGCGGCAGTGGCGGGGTGCTGTTCCACGAGGCCTGCGGTCACGGCCTTGAAGCCGACCTCATCGCCAAGGGCGGCAGCGTGTATTGCGGCAAGCAGGGCGAACTGGTCGCCTCGCCACTGGTGACCTTGGTGGATGATGGCACCATGAGCGGCGAGTGGGGTGCGATCGGCATCGACGACGAGGGCCATCCCAGCCAGTACAACGTGCTGATCGAAGATGGCGTGCTCACCGACTACATGTGGGACTACCTGCGAGCCCGCAACGAAGGACGCAAGCAGTCCGGCAATGGACGTCGTCAGAGCTACCAGCACCTCCCGATGGTTCGCATGACAAACACCTATGTGCTCAACGGCACCGAAGAGCACGACGACATCGTGCGGGCCACAGACCACGGTGTGTATGTCGCCAAGCTGGGGGGCGGCAGCGTCAACACGGCGACGGGCGACTTCGTCTTCGGCATGACCGAGGCGTATCTCATCGAGGACGGCGAGATCACCGAGCCGCTGCGCGAGGGCAACCTGTTGGGCAACGGCCCGCAGGTACTGCGCGACATCGATCTCTTGGCCAACGACTTTGCGATGGGCAATCCCGGTACGTGTGGCAAGGATGGCCAGGGCGTGCCTGTCGGCGACGGCCAGCCAACCCTACGCGTGAAGGCGATGACAATCGGCGGCACCGCGGCATGACAGGCACGACGGAACTGCAGGCACTCGCCGATCGAGTCGTGACGATGGCGCAGCCCGGCGAGCACATCGAAGCGTTTGTCTCGCGCGATTCCGAGACCGATATTCGCGTCTACGAGGGCCAGGTCGAATACTTTGTCGCCGCCCAGACCGAGGGTGTCGGCATCCGGGTCATTCGCGATGGCCGCACAGGGTTTGCGTACGCCGGTGTGCTCGACGAGGCTGCCGTCGCCGAGGTGTTGGCCGAGGCTCGCGACAACGTGCAGTTCGGCACTCCCGACGAATGGGCAGGTCTCGCCGAACTCGACGGCGTCGACGTGATCGAGCAGGAGTTGTGGAGCGACACGCTGGCCGCATACTCCACCGACGGCAAGATCGCCCTGGCCAAAGAACTCGAACGACTGACACTCGCCGTTGATCCGAGGATTCGCGTCGACGATGCCAACTACTCCGATGCCGCATCCGAGTCAGCGGTGGCAACGACGACAGGCATCCGCCGCACGGGACGCGAGAACGGCTGCTATGTCGTCGTCAGCACGCTTGCCGACGACGCCGACGAGACGCAAACCGGTTTCGGATTCAGTGTCGGGCGATCGCCGCTGGAGTTCGATCTCGCCAAGGCCGCCAAAGAGGCCAGCGACCGGGCGACGCGCCTGCTCGGCGCGACGAAGCCGGCGACCAAGCGCACCACGGTGGTGCTCGATCCATATGTCACGGCCAGCTTCCTCGGCATCATCTCGAGCACGCTCAATGGAGAGAGCGTGGCGAAGGGCCGCAGTCTCTTCAAGGACCGCCTCGGGGAGAGTGTTGCCAACTCGATCGTGACACTCGTCGATGACCCGACCAATCCGAAGGCGTACACGGCGACCGATCTCGATGGCGAAGGGCTCGCCGCTCGCCGCAATGTATTGATCGATGCCGGAATCCTGCAGCAGTTCGTGCATTCCTCCTACTCGGCTCGGCGTGTCGGTACGAAGAGCACCGGCAACGCGATCCGTGGCGGGTTCAAAGGAACCCCCGTTGTTGGTTGCCTGGCGCTGCAGTTGCTGCCGGGCGATCGCGATCAGGATGCGCTGATCGCCGATGTCGAGGACGGTGTGCTGATTCAATCGGTTACTGGCCTTCATTCCGGCGTCAATGCCATCAGCGGCGATTTCTCCACCGGCGCCTCTGGCCTGTCGATCGCCAACGGTCAGGTCGGTGGCCCGATCCGCGAGTTCACGATCGCTTCGACGCTGCAGCGCATGCTGCACGACGTTGTCGAGATCGGCAGCGACGTCGACTGGCTTCCGATGCGCGCCGCAGGCGTGACCCTGGTCATTCGCGACGTCACCCTCAGCGGGACCTAGTCGCTAGGGCGCCGTCGCAACGTCTCTGACAACGGGCGGCAGTGCAGACCATGCGTCGCCGCCAGGGTGGTATCGAGCACCACCCGCGTCGGGCGGATGGTGCCCGCAAGCGCCAACGACCCGGTGGAGACAGCGCGCGGATCAAACCCCATCCACAGCGCGAATGCCGCGGCCAACTCGGCGCGACTGATGGCTTCCGGCCCGGCGACATTGAGCGGCCCCCGGATCTCCGGACGTGCCGCCAGCGAACTGAGCGCCGCGGCAACGTCGGCTGCGTGGGCGGGGCAGCGATACTCGTCGGTGAAGAACCTCATCGCCTTCTTGCCCGTGATCGCCAGTTCAACCTCGGTCTGAATCGTTGCCGGGCGTCGGGTGCCATAGAGCAACGACGTGCGCACCAACACTGCGCTCGGACACTCGGAAACCACGGCCCGTTCGGCCTCCAACTTCATCACGCCGTAGTCGGTGATCGGGAACGGCGTGTCGTACTCCCTGTACGGCTCAGGTCGGCCGGCAAAGATGGCATCGCTGCTGACGTGCACCAGCCGCGCGCCACAGATCTCGGCGACTTCGGCGATGTTGCGGCTGCCCTCTACGATCGTGCGCCGATCACCCTTGCGGTACGCGAGATGCACGATTGCCGTTGGTTTCCACGAGCAGATCTCGTCGATCACGCGCTCGCGTTGGCGAATATCGATCACCGTCGAGGGCGGCGCGAACAACTCCCAGTCTTCGGCCTCGGATGCGATCCCCAGATGCTGCCCAAGGAACCCTGACCCACCCGTGATGACCATGAACCGCCTGCGGCGTGGAGTCCAACGCACTTGGCGAGCCTACGGGGTACCGTAGCCGCTCGTGCCAGCTCCTCTCGCCGCCGCCGCGGCCCGTCATCCACATCTCACCGCGTCGTTGCCGGCCGGTTGGGTGCGAGTCGATATGCACAGCCACACAATGTGGAGCGGCGATTCGACGACCACCCCCGATGAGATCGCTGACGCAGTCACCGCTGCTGGCATCGACGTGCTCTGCATCACCGATCACAACGCGATCAAGGGCGCTGTCGACCTGGTCGATCGCCTGTCTTGCCGTGTGATCGTCGGCGAGGAGTTGCGCACACACGCCGGTGAGATCATCGGCTTGTTCCTCGACGAGCGAATCCCGGTGGGCGTGCAACCCGACGACGCGGCCCGGGCGATTCGGGCACAGGGCGGCATCGTGTACATCCCGCATCCGTACGATCCGATGCGTCGCAACATCAGCGCAGTCGCGCTCGGCGCGCTGATCGACAACGGGCTCGTCGATGCGATTGAAGTGATCAACGCCAAGACCTCGCTGAACAGCTTGAACGTGCGCGCCGCAACGACAGCCCGGACGCATCAGCTGGCCGCCGGTGCAGGCAGTGACGCCCACGTCCCCGACGCCATCGGTGCGGCCTACGTCGAGATGCCCGACTTCGACGGGCCACGCGACTTCTTGGTGAAGCTCCGCCTCGGTCACCCCGTCGGCCACCATTGGGACGAACCGCGACCGTGGTCATCGCGAGTCCTCCCGAGCACCACCGTCGAGTAGAACGGCCGCCCGTGCCCATCATCCACGCCATCATCCTTGGCCTCGT
>JANOJI010000161.1:0-11306 GCA_031408175.1 Ilumatobacteraceae bacterium | reverse complement strand
GAGGCCATATGTTCGACCGCGCCCGTTTGACCACTGTCACGGCTGCAGTCGCAGCCACCGTCCATATCGGTGTCGGCCAACCGAGCGCGAACGCGGCCATTTCGGGCAGCCAACGGGCCGACTTCGTGCCGATCACGCCGTGTCGGCTGTTCGACACCAGACCCGCCACCCAGGTCGGCCCGCGCGGGACTCCCCTCGGCAACGGCGAGACGTACACTCAACCTGTCGTCGGCAGCAACGGCAATTGCGTGATCCCCGCAGCGGCCACCGCGATCGCAATGAACGTCACCACCGTCAACGGCACTAGCGGTAGCTTCCTCACGCTGTGGCCCGCCGACGCGGCGCAACCGGTGGCGTCGAACCTCAACTGGGTCGCCGGGGCGCCGGCCACTCCGAACAAGGTTGACGTCAAACTCTCTGCCGACGGCAGGGTCAGCATCTACAACCTCACTGGCACAGTCGATGTTCTCGCCGACGTCGTCGGCTTCTACGCCACCGACAGTTCGGTCCACAGCGACAACTACAACGAGATCTCGATGGTGTTCACCAACATGGGCGCGCTGAATGTCGCGATGTCGCAGACGCCCGGCTCCTGCCTCGGCAACAGCGGAACGACAGGCGCACCTGGCCGTGTCTCGCTCGTTCTACCGGTCGGCGCCCGCCTGGTGTCCGTCGATGTCGCCATGTTCGACGGAGCCCCTCTCGTTGTCGGCCAATACACGGTCTTTCTGGTCAGGGACGCGCTTGCGGTCAGCTCGCAGAGCAGCTCCGCCATCGCGCCTGCCGTACTCGGTGGGGGCCAAACGAGCACCATCGTGCACCATCTGCTCACGCCCACGACCCCTGAGATCGTTGCGGCCAACGAGTCGTTTCATCTCGAGATCGGCTCGTTCCAGAACAACGACAACGGTTTCTGCCAAGCAACCGTCACCTACGACACCGACGGCTGATCTCGGCGCAACCCTCCCCACGCGAGTGCGATGGTTCGCCAGACGCGACCAGAGGATCTCGACCGTGGTCCCGTCGACGGAGCCTCGGTGCGGTTCGGTGGGATCCCGGCGCGTATCGGATCTGGCCAGGAACGCTTCGACTGCATCGGGGTTGGTGGTCTCGTCGACCACGGTGTCGACATCGACGGTTACGCGGTGAGCGTTGCCGAGGCGGACGGTGACGGCAACACCGTCAACGATGGCGTAGCGGCCGATACCGGCTTCGCCGAGTGCACCAACCGCGCGGATCCGGCCGACCATTTCAGGGCCGGGAATAGCGCCCCGTTACTGAGACAGCCCCGCCTCATGCAACAGGGCCGGCGACAATGGCCGACAACCGTTCACGCTGGCGTTGCGGCTGAGACGCCGCCTTGCCCGTGAATGCAATGTCGAACCGGCGCTCGGGGACGGCCGATTCGACGGAGCATCGGCGAGCCGGTACTCGTCGGATGATCTCGGTGTCACGTCAGAGGAAGTGGCGGATTCGGATGTCGTGAACGGAGAAGCGTTGCGATGGAGCTTCCAATCGGCTGACTCGTGTGGTCCTCGTAGTACGTGAAGCCGGGCGACGGATTCACCTCGAAGCAGAACCACTGCCCATCGACGCTGTGCCGCAGGTCGATTCCCGATACGAGGAGCCCCATGCGTCGCGACAACAACACGAGCTGCTCTCCGAGTGACGTTGGAATATCGATCGGGGCAAGCTCCGCCGGTGAACACTCATCGGGTGCGTAGCGGTAGTCCGTGGCCGATGACACGACCGATGTCGCGAACCAACGGTCGTCGACGACGTGCACCCGCACATCAAGCCCATCGATCCACTGTTGGAGCTGGACAGGACCATGCCCGATCGCGTCGAGCCGCTCCGGTTCGGTCGCGTTGATGGCGCTCACGATGCTGCGCTGACCACTGATCGACTTGTACACGATTCGCTCGTGACGCGCTAGGAACGCGCGTGCCGCCATGATGTCACTCGTCACGAGGGTGTCCGGCGTGGCGATGCCAACCGATGCGATCAGCGAAAGTTGGAACGGCTTGGACAGGTTCGAGCGACCCGCAGTCGGGCGGTTGACCACCGGCACACGGAGAGAGCCGGCCACAGCGAGCAACATCGCCGAGGTTGCACTCGCCACGCCGTTCTGTTCGCCGGGCCGGAGGTACAGGCCTTCGATGGCGTCAAGTTCGACCGTGCGACCCTCGATCTCGAACCATCCCTGCGGCGTCGAGCCGAGTTGGACGTCGTAGCTCAGAGCGCCGAGCTGACGATCGTCGAGGTGGACGGCGTCGACGCCGTGCCCGTCAAGGGCGTCGAGCACGCAGACGACCGGCGGGTCGTCGAGGGCACCCCAGACGACGATCACGCAGCGCGCGAGGCCGCAAGCAGGCGCTCCAGGTGCGCGGCGGCGCGGTCGGACGGTCTGCGACGGGTCGTGATCGCCGTCAATCGAGCCCGCTCGTCGAATGCGACGACGGCCCACCGCAGTCCGAGGCTGGCGCAGATCGACACGGCGGCGTCGCCAGTCGAGGCCGCCGATGATCCGAGGGCTTGGTCGCCTACCACTTCGATGAGATCGGTTGCGCCGTCGCGTCGAGGCTCGGGGCCGCTGCGCAGATTCAACGGCGCCACCTCGAGACCGAGCGATGAGGCGACGGCTATCCAATGTTCGGGTCGCAACGCCCCTTCGCCGAAGGCACCGCCGTCGTCGACCGGGTTGACGACAGTGGCAGCCGTGCGGTGCAGAACGTACACGAGGAACGCATGCGCTTCGGCCGCCATGTAGGCACGATCGTCCGGATGGGTACCAATCAGTTCGTCGGCGTAGACCGTCGCTCTGCGCACGAAGGCCCCGGTCACGTCGCAGTCTCGGATCACTTCGCCGGCGACAACCCAGGTGGCCTGGATATCGCCTGGTTCCGACGGCCAGACCCATCCGGGTCGCGTCAAATCCTCAGCCGAGCAGAGCGCTGCGTCGGGCCAACCCGCTGCGAGGTCCGTGGCCACGGCGTCGTGGCGACTACCGATGACGACGATCACTACGAACTTCGCCGCGGAGGTGGCGCCGGCTTCGGGCGGGCCTTCTTGGCGGTGGTCTTCTTTGCTGGCGCATTCTTCGCAGGCGCTTTCTTCGCGGTCGCCGCCTTCGCCGGAACCTTCCCATGGATTTCGTCGTGCATCCGCTCGGCTTCGGACGAGACGATCACCTTCTTGCCGCGGATGTGCTCATGCTTCTCCTGTCCCCGACGCGCCTCGGCCGCAGAGATCTGCCTCGGAACGATTTTCTCGATCAAGGGGAGCGGTGGGCCTACCTGAGGACGCTCCGCCGGCTGGATGAACGACCGACCTAGTTCCTCGTTGGCGACGTCAATGCTTTCAGCGACCAGACCAATGGTGCGAACCCATTCCTCCTCGATCAATTCGAAGATCTCGTTCTCGCGGATGCCCTTGATGTCGACGATGTCCGGGACGCGCTTGAGTTCGAGGTTTTCGATGATCTCGAGCTTGTCCTTGATCTCGAGTTTGAGTTCCTTGAACCACTTCCATCTGCGGGTCACCACGATGTTCCGACAGGCGTCAGTGGAAATCCCGTTGGCGATCACCCGCAGGCAGTAACTCCCGAACGGGACGCCCCAGGGCACGGTGAACTTACAGCTGTGCACGACCGTGCCGGTCTGCAGGCCCATCGTCGAGAAGTTGGTCGTGCGGCAGTAGTAGATGTCGGACGTCGTCTTGGACTCGAGCCGGACGATGGGGTAGTTGGTTGCCTGCGTGGCGTCGTTGCCGTAATAGACGCACTGTGAGAGGCCGTTGATCTGTCGGCCCTGCAGTGTGTAGGTGGATCCAGGGACGAGCGAGCTCGGGCACGCGGTGATCGTTGGTCTCCACACCGGATCTGGGGAATCGTCAGGCGTGTAGATGTCCACGATCGAGTCGCATGCCGTGTACATGACCTGGCCGGTTGGCAACATGAGCATTCGCCCCTGATAGGGAACGCTTGCCGCTGTGGCCGCGCTCGGCACGACGCTGATGCTATTGGCAGCCGGATCGTATTCGAAGAACGTTGCAGGGGGGTTGAAGGTAGCCGGAGTGGTGATCGGGCCGGCGCTGAACAGCACGCGACCGTTCGGCAGCAGGCACGCCGGCGCGTCAACGGCGCCCTGAGCCTGGTTGTTGACCTGTGGAATCGTTGGTCCTGCCACCCACGTACCCGGCTGGTTGGCAATCGGCGGAGCGGTGTAGATCGCTGTGAATCCCGTCGCGCCGATGGCGAACACACGCCCGTCGGGGAGCAGCACCTGGGCACCGATCTCCCGGATGCTATCGACAAGCGACTGCGGTGTCGCTCCTGCTGCCACCCAGCTATTCGCAGCAATCACGTACTTCTCGGCGTTCGGCGGGTTCGTCGCATCGATTGAGAGGATCGAGCCGTCGGGCAGTAGCGACCAGCCCTCTTCGGACACGTTGTTGATCTTGTTCGCCGCTGCCGTCCACGTGCCGACTGTCGGGTCATAGATCGCCGTCTGCGCCGTGTTGATCCGACCGACGAACCACCGCCCGTCGGGTAGGACACAACCCGGTGAGTCACCGATCGCCGTCCAGCCCGGAGGCGCGGGAACCAGCGTCCATGTGTTAGCGACCGGATCGTAGATCTCCGAGGTCGACAAGAAAACCATGCTGAAACCGTCGTACTCGCCTCCGGAGTAAATGACGCGGCCATCGCGCAACATGCCGGATGCGTAGTACAGCGGCGCCTCGGTGCTGCTGGCAAGTGTCGTCCACGTCCCGTTCGTATAGTCCCCGGAGGCGTTCGGTGCATAGCGGTACCATGCGTTCGTGCCGTAGCCCTGCGCGAGAACCGATCCGTCGGTGAGCAGCAACGTTGTCGCCACTTCATCCGGGGGCGCATTGGTGATGGTCGTCCAGATACCTGACATACATCCTCCCACCAGATCGGCGTCGACCGGAATGCCGCGCCCAGTGTCAGCAAAAACCACGGTGCTACTGAGTCCAACGCTAAACCTCATGGAGGCGGAAAGAAAGAGGTATTCGAGTTGCTGTTAGTTCTTGGCGCGACCGATTACGTGGTTGGCTGCAACCCCACAGATTGAACGAATGGGTCTGCTGAACCGCCCCGGGATCGGTGACTGCTCCAGCTCTTGAGAGGATGGAGTTATGTCAACAGTGAAGAGGGTCGGGAGGTATCCCGATGAGATGCGTGAGCGGGCGGTGCGGATGGTGTTGGATCATCAGCACGAGTACCGGTCGTAGTGGAAGGCGATCGAGTCGATCGCCAGGAAGCTGTCGGTACTGTTGGTTGAAACCACCCGACGGCGAAAACGGGCTCTCTCGGGTGTTCCAAGCACTCGGACTAGCCGTCGGCCTGCATCTCCTCTACTTCCTGCTCCGGTTCCCGGTCACAGCACCCGTCCACGGGCGCTGCATGACCTACGACTCGCCGCACTTCTACATCGTCGGGGTGATCGTCGTCTACCTGCTCGCAACTTGTGTCAGCGGTCTGTTCTCCATCCGCCGCTGCATCAAGCTTTCGGTGTGCTTGCGTTCATCCTCGCCGTCGCCGCCTACCGGGTCGTGACGACATTCCTGTCGGTGTGGTGCTTCTACGCGCCGCAATTCTCAGTCTCCTCATTTACGTCCACTTCAGTGGACGACGCAGGCATGCCGGACTTCCCCCGTCGAATCGCGCGAACGAGTCGCGCACTGACCGGATCCCCGGAATTCCTCGCGAGCCGAGAATGAGCCGCGGACGCAGACCTTCGGTGCTGTCCGTAGTCAGCCGCACCCGGTTGGGGAGTTCGCCCGGATGGCGTCGTGCGTACTAAGCGCGATGCTGGGCGATGCTGGGCGAAGGACACCTACCCGAGGATGACTATGAGCAGCCCCACCACGCTGGCACCAACTGACAGGCCCGGATCAGCCCTTACTGGGCCCGTCGCAGGATTGACGGCGATCGGGATCACCAAGTCGTACCGGCGCGGGTTCTGGCCGCGCAGGCGGGAGGTACCTGTTCTGCGAGGCGCCGATCTGACCGTCGGTGCTGGCGAAGTGGTCGGCCTGGTTGGCGAAAATGGGTCCGGCAAGAGCACGTTCATGAAGATCCTGGTCGGGGCGCTTGCCGCTGACGGTGGGACGGTGGAGGTCTCGGGACGGATCGGGTACTGCCCGCAGGAACCGGTGCTGTATGAGCGGCTGACGTGCGACGAGCATCTCGAGCTGTTCGGCGTCGCCTACGGCATGGATGAGCGAGCGGTGAACGGCGCTGCAGACGCGCTGTACGCCACGCTGGGATTCGAGCGTTGGCGCAGGTCCCAGGTAGCGGAACTCTCCGGTGGCACCCGGGCCAAGCTCAACTTGGCGATCGCGCTCCTCGCGGACCCGGAGGTCCTTCTGCTCGACGAACCGTATGCGGGGTTCGACTGGGACACTTACCTGCGGTTCTGGGACCTCACCGCAGAACGGCGTGCTGGCGGACGCAGCGTCGTAGTGATCAGCCACTTCGTGGCCGACCAAGAGCGCTTCGACCGCATCGTGCAGCTACGTGATGGGCGAACAATGCAATGACGACGACGATGACTGCCCTCGTCGGCAAGCGGGCGGTGGCGGACTACACCCGGCGCCCCCTCAATCTCGTCCTGCTTGTCGTCGTCCCGGTTGTGCTTGTCTACGTCTGGGGCCCATCACTGGCCGACTTCTCCAAACTGTTCGGCGGATCCGGCAATCGCGCCCAGATCGAGGCCGCTACCGCCGGATGGGCGGCCGCAGCGCTGGCCGGGTTGGCAGGGTTCTTTCAAGTGACCGGGTCTCGCGCCGCCGATCGGCGACTCGCTGCCGCCGGCGCACGCTCTGCGCCTGTCGTCGCCGGCCGTCTGAGTGCCTCGTTCGTTCTGGCCATGTTGGCCGCGACCGGAGGTCTCGTGGCGCTCGCGGCGCGCACTGGGATCTCCGACCCGGTTCGGGCAGTCTCGGCGACGGTGCTGATCGCGATCATCTACCTCGCACTCGGCGTTCTCGTCGGCACCGTCGTCAAGACGGAGATGAACGGTGCCCTACTCGTCACCTTGGCCTGGGTCTTCGACGTGTTCCTCGGCCCCGTGATGGGATCCGGATCCTCGCTGATGACCAGGGTATTTCCTTTACACTTCCCGACTCTCGTCCTCACCGGGCAAGCCACCGGTCACGCGGGCCCCCTCGGCGATGTCGGCTGGTCATTGGTCTGGGCGGCAGGACTCGTGACGCTGGCCATCGTCCGTCTCGCCATCACGACCCGGCCAGCTCCGGCACGGCGTGCCGCGGGAGTTGGGGTGGCGAGCAGTCCGGCGCCGCTGACGACACGATTCCCGCAATCCGCCACCCCTTCTCTACTGTCGGTCGCTCCTGTAACCGTCCGGCCGGTGGCGACTCCCCGAACGCCCCCGACAACTCGACACTTTCCAGGCGCTGCACGCATGACCGCGCTATTGCGTTCGGGGATGCGTGAACACCGTCGCAACCGGGTCCTGTGGGCGCTCTTGGTGGTGGTGCCTGCTGTGTTCATCGGAATGGCCATAATGGTCACTCTCGATACGCCAGGGCCCATCGCACTCGTCGATGGCGGCCGTCAATTCACCGCGTTCCTGTCGGAGCGTCGCATTCACGCAGCCACCATGGTTCCGATCACATCGGCCTTCCTGGCCGGTCTCACCGGCCTCTTCGTCGTGACCGGCTCCGCTGGCGGGGACCGGCGGCTGGTTCTGGCCGGGTTCCGACCGCGTGAAGTGCTCGCCAGTCGCATCGGTGTCGTCGCCGCGGCGACCCTGCTCACCACCGCGGTCGCCATTGCAGTATCGGGGGCGTGGTACCCGCCGCGCCAATGGGTCGTCTTCGTCGCCGCCAACCTGCTCATCGCACTCACCTACGCCGTGCTCGGGGTCATGGTCGGCCCGCTCACTGGCCGTATTGGCGGCTTGTACCTGATGCTGCTGCTCGCATTCATCGATGTCGGGTTCGGTCAAAGCGTGATGTTCCCTGCTGGTCCGCCGACATGGGGTGCCTTCCTGCCCGCACGTGGCGCCTCCCGGGTAATGATCGACGGAGCATTCACCGAACATTTCGACCAGACCGGCTACTTGTTGCTCGGCCTCGCGTGGTTGGTCGTATTGACCGCCGCAACTGGCGAAGTGTTCCGGCGTCGGACCGCAACGTGCGGCGGTAACGACGAACGACGTGGTCACCGGTGGGCTCAGCGTCAAGGTGACGCCGTTGCCTTACGTGCCTTAGGTGATGGTCGGATCGCCGAATCACGGAGGCGCGGCCGACCGATGCCCGACTCGGATGGTGCACGGGCTCAGGCTCAGGGGACGACCAACGACAGTCTCCCCAGAGCATCGGGTTCCTAAATCGCAGGTCGGAGGTTCGAATCCTTCCGGGGGCGCTTTGCAGACGGCTCTCTACCAGGGCAGATTACCTGGTGGAGGGCCGTCCTGATGGTCGGTCGACTCGACTGGGGTGCCACCAGAGCGCACCTCGACCTCTGGGTCGGCGTACCACTGAACCGGTCGACCGGAGCCAAGCCCGACCTTGAGGGAGAGGGCTGCACTACTCTGCCGCGGGTGACCTCGCCGCTCCACGATCAGCCGCTGCTCCCACACCTCATTGTCCAAAGCCTCGCCGTCCACGACAACGCGCCATGCATCTATCTCGCCGGGCGCGTCGCCACGTACGCCGAGGTCCGGCGGCGGACCAGCCAGCTGATCCAGGCCCAGCGCGCACGGGGCGTGACGCGTGGGACCCGACTCGCCGTGGTGTCGAAGAACCGTCCCGAGGTCCTCACGAACGCGACGGCGTCGCTCGTCAACGGGTGCGTGCTCACGCCGCTGCACCCAATGGCGTCACTCACCGACCACGCGTACGTGATCGGTGATGCCGAGATCGAATGCCTCGTCTTCGACGCCGACAACTTCACCGAACGCGCGCGCGAGTTGAAGGCGCAGTATCCGCATCTCACGATGCTCGGCTTCGGGCCCAACGACGTCGGCGACGACTTCCTGGCCCTCGCCGACCAGTTCGAGCCGGCGCCGCTCGTTGCCCCCGACGTAGGCCTGGATGACCTGTGCACCGTCGTCTACACCGGCGGCACGACCGGACGGCCGAAGGGTGTGCTGATGACCCACCGCGTGTGGCAGGCGATGACCTGGATCCAGATGGCCGAGTGGGAGTTCCCCGAAGACCTGCGGATCGCGATCGCGACGCCTCTGTCCCATGCTGCGCTGTCTCTCGTCGCGCCCGTTCTGCTGTCGGGCGGAGCGTTCTACGTGATGGAGTCGTTCACCCCGGACGGCTTCTTCGACCTCGTCGCCGAACATCGCATCACGGCGACGCTGATCGTTCCCGTCATGTTGTACGCATTGCAGGGGCACCCGCGGTACGAGACCGCCGACATGTCGTCGATGGAGACCATCTTCTACGGGGCGTCGCCGATGAGTCCGGCCAAGCTGGCCAAGGCGATCAAGGACTGGGGACCGATCTTCTTCCAGTTCTTCGGCCAGACCGAGGCGCCGATGGTCATCGCCCACTTGAAGAAGGGCGAGCACGACCTCACCCGCCCCGACCGCCTCGCCTCGTGCGGCCGCCCGGTGCCGTGGATGCACGTCGCGTTGCTGGACTCGAACGACCAACCCGTGGCGCCCGGAGCATCCGGCGAAATCTGCACCAGGGGTCCGCTGGTGATGACCGGCTACAAAGACCTCCCCGATGAGACCGCCGAAGCACTGTCGGGCGACTGGTTGCACACCGGCGATGTCGGTCGCTTCGACGATGGGGGCTACCTGTACATCGTCGACCGGACGAAGGACATGGTGATCACGGGCGGCTTCAACGTCTTCCCCCGGGAGGTCGAGGACGTCATCAGCGCGCACCCCGCGGTGAGCATGGTGATGGTCATCGGCGTGCCGGACGACAAGTGGGGCGAAGCAGTGAAGGCCGTCGTCGTGCTGCGGCCCGGCCAGGAGCCCTCGGACACGCTCACTCGAGAGCTGCAACAGTTGGTGAAGGAGGCAAAGGGTTCGCAACAGTCACCGAAGTCGATCGATTACGTCGAGGCGCTGCCGCTCACCCCGGTAGGCAAACCGGACAAGAAGGCCGTGCGGTCCCGGTACTGGGACGACACGGGTCGAGCAGTGTCGTAGGACCGCATACGTTGGATGTTCGACCCGACGCATGCAACTAGTCCGTCATTTCACGCAAGTAGTACCATCCGAAACGCGCCGACCGCTCTGATGTTTCGCTACGCAGAGTGGGGACCGGTTAGAGGGGGAAGATGAACGAGGTCATCAGGTTCGCTCTGTTGGGGCTGGGCGTCGGCGCCCTCTATGCCTTCGCGTCCCAGGGCCTGATCGTGATCTACCGCGGCACCGGCGTCTTGAACTTCTCACTCGGTGCCACGGCGATCGCCGGCGTCTTCATGCAGTGGGATCTGCAGATTCAGCACGGCTGGCCGTTCCTCCTATCGGCGATCGTCGGCGTCGCCTGGTCGGCCTTTCTCGGAGCACTCACCCATTGGGTGATCATGAGGCCGTTGCGCCGGGCCAGTTCGCTGGTCCGTGTGATCGCCACGCTCGGGGTGCTGGTCAC
The DNA here is from genome assembly GCA_031408175.1 of Ilumatobacteraceae bacterium. Lineage (GTDB taxonomy): Bacteria > Actinomycetota > Acidimicrobiia > Acidimicrobiales > Ilumatobacteraceae > JAENVT01. Next base: position 692 of record JANOJI010000161.1, on the reverse strand, counting down.
GATCCAGGCAGGGGTCATCATCCGGTACGGCTCCAACCCTCATCAGGTCGAAAGCTGGCTGCCGACCAACCGAGTGACGCTGTGGGGCGACGTCGGGATCACGGTCGATCGCCTGATCCTGCTCGCCATCGGCAGCGCGTCGGCGTTTGGTCTCTGGCTGCTCTATCGATCGAGTCAGTTCGGCCTCGCCACCGAGGCGGTGTCGGAGAGCGAGCGTTCCGCCGCGGCGATCGGGTTGTCTCCCAACAAGATCGCAGTGATGAACTGGGCGTTGGGATCGGCGATCGCTGCTGTCGCCGGGATCCTGGTGGTCCCCATCATCACGCTGCAGGTCACGGCAATGACAGCGCTGATCCTGGCCGCGCTCGCTGCCGCATTGGTCGGCGACTTCCGGTCATTTCCGATCGCCACGGCTGCGGGGTTCGCGCTCGGCATCGGCCAGGCGCTGGTCGGACGGTTTGCCGACCAGCAAGGCCTCGCACCATCGCTCCCGTTCATCGTCATCATCGTGGTACTCGTGTTCCGGGGGCGGTCGCTGCCGCTTCGGGACTACTACCTCCAACAACTGCCGATGGTCGGCAACGGTCGAATGTCGTGGTAACCCCTTGTAATCTGTCTGGTCGTTTCTGTCCGTTCATCACGGTCGGTTCAGAATTTAAAGCGGCCAGGGATCAATAGCCACCGCAGACGCC
>JANOJI010000133.1:0-8392 GCA_031408175.1 Ilumatobacteraceae bacterium | reverse complement strand
GCGGAGAAGGCCTGGTTGTCGGGGCGCTGCGTGAAGTTGGTGCCGACGGCCAGCCCGGGACCGAAGGGCTTGAAGCCTTCGTCCGCCTCCGAGATCACAGCGGCGCCGCGCAGCAAGATCGACGGCGGCCCGGTCGGCGGCTCGGTCACGGCCACACTCTCAGCAGGTGGTGCGTCGGTCGATCCGGCATCGACGAAGGTGCCTGCCGACGCCAACTTCACCTACACCGCCCCCGACGAGTTCGACAAGACCGGCACGGTGTCGCTGGAGACCCGCTCGAAGCGCGGCGTCGCCAACGCCTCGATCGACTTCGACACCAAACGAGCGTCGTACACCGCGAGCGGAGGCAGCCAAGTGATCTACTCAGGAACGATCGCAGATCTCGCCGCACCGTTCACTCTGAACGGCGTCGGGCAAGGGTTCACCGTGGTCTTTTCGTACAAGCCAACCAGCCTCACGGCGGGTGCGTTCAGCTACTCCGGCGCGGGCGGGGGCGTCACGATGGCTGGATCGGGCACCTACACGATCACCGGCGCCGACCCTGACCCGCTGACGTTGACCGGGACGGCCAGCGGCTGCGTCAACATCGGCAACTGTAGCACCACCACCGATGTCATCACGCTGACCCGATCCTCAACCTAGCTGTAACGCTGTTCGGTTACCGATCCCGTGGGCGAGCTGTGACTACGACCAGTTGGGTTTTCGCGCCCATGCAGCCGGTTCGTCGGGCGCGATTAACGCGCACCAGATAGCCGGTATCGCGCCCGAGCAGGCGGTGGGCCGGTTCATCGGGCGCGAAAGTACGCGGCGGATGGCCGGTATCGCGCCCACATGACCGGCTCGTGGCCGCGCAAGCAGATGGCGCCCTCGGCAGGATTCGAACCTGCGACACACGGTTCCGGAAACCGATGCTCTATCCCCTGAGCTACGAGGGCGGGATGCCAGCGAGGATAGCGACGAACCGTCACCGGCAGTGCAAGGGCCCGGGGAATCCGGCATGTCGAACGAATACCGCACGAGTACGATCGACTCTTCATGGCTGATCCCCTCGTCATCGTGGCCGAACTGCTGGCACCAGCGTTCGCGACCGTGGCCGGTGGCGATGACGCCGTGGATCCAGTGGTGCGCCCCAGCGATCGGGCCGACGCGCAAGCCAATGGAGCGCTGGCCCTGGCCAAACACCTGGGCCGCAAGCCGCGCGATGTCGCCGACGATGTCGTGGCCGCCGCCGATCTCGCCGGCAAGGCGACGCTCGAGGTGGCGGGCCCGGGTTTCATCAACGTCACGTTCGACGAATTGTTCCTGAAAGAGCAGCTGGCGTCACTGGAGCACGACGAGCGACTCGGCGTACGGATGGCGACGCTCGCGGAGCGAGTGGTGGTCGACTATTCGGCCCCCAACATCGCCAAGGAGATGCACATCGGGCATCTGCGCACCACGGTGATCGGCGATGCTCTGGTCCGCATGCTCGAGTTCGTCGGCCACACCGTGATCCGCGAAAACCATGTCGGCGACTGGGGCACGCCGTTCGGCATGCTGATCGAGCACCTGATCGATCTCGGTGAGACCGAGGCCGCGGCCGGACTGAGCGTCGGCGATCTCGACGGCTTCTACAAGCAGGCCAGGGCCAAGTTCGATTCCGCCGAAGCATTCCAGGTTCGGGCCCGCAATCGAGTCGTGTTGCTGCAAGGTGGCGACCCCGAGACGCTGCGACTGTGGAAGCTGCTCGTCGATCTCAGCATGCACTACTTCAATCGCCTCTACCGCAAGATGGACGTGCTGCTGACCGACGACGACCTCGCCGGCGAGAGCATGTACAACGACCTGCTACCCGAGGTCGTCGAGCGCTTGCGCACGGCCGGCTTGCTGCAGGAGAGCGACGGTGCCGATGTCGTCTTCCCGCCGGGTTACACCAATCGTGAAGGCGAGCCGTTGCCGCTGATCGTGCAGAAGAGCGGCGGCGGGTTCAACTACGGCACCAGCGATCTGGCCTGCGTGCTCGACCGGGTCGAGCGGGTCAAGGCGACCCTGCTGCTCTACGTCGTGGGTGCTCCGCAATCGCAGCACCTGTCGATGGTGTTCGACGTGGCGGCGATGGCGGGCTGGCTGCGACCACCCGCGAGGGCCGTGCACGTCGCGTTCGGCAATGTGCTGGGCACCGATCGCAAGATGTTGAAGAGCCGCAGTGGCGAGCCGGTGCGGTTCGTGGATGTCGTCGACGAAGCGATCGAGCGGGCGACGGCATCGGTACGCGAGAAGGACCCCGATCTGCCGCCCGACGAGCAGACCGACATAGGCCGCATGGTCGGCACCGGCGCGCTGAAGTACGCCGACCTGTCGACCGACCGGATCAAGGACTACGTCTTCGACTGGGATCGCATGCTGGCGTTCGAGGGCAACACGGCGCCGTACTTGCAGTACGCCCATGCCCGGATCCGCTCGATCCTGCGCAAGGCAGGGGAGGCAGGGTCAGCCGCGGGATCCGAGCCGATGCTGGTCGCAGAAGAGCGGGATCTGATCCTGCAGCTCCTGCAGTTCGACGCGGCCATCCACGACACGCTGGAGAAGTACAGCCCGCATCGGTTGTGCACGTACCTGTTCGAACTGGCGCAGAGCTTCACGTCGTTCTACGAGGCGTGTCCGGTGTTGAAGGCCGACGACAACACACGCCGATTCCGAATTCGGCTGTGCGAACAGACGGCACGGGTGCTTGCCCAGGGACTCGACCTGCTCGGCATCGAGGCTCCGGAGCGCATGTGACGGCGGTACCCCTATCGCTGTTGCCCGATACTGCCGAGGTGCTACCAGACGGTTCACTCGCGATCGGCGGTTGCGGCGTGCTCGACGTCGTTGCCGAGTTCGGCACACCCGTGTTCGTCTACGACGAGGCGCATCTGCGCGCCCGATGCCGAGAAGCTGTCGCCGCGTTCGGTCAGGGCCGGGCGGTGTACGCGACCAAGGCGTTCCTGTGCAAGGCCATGGCTCGCCTTGCCTACGACGAGGGCATGTTGCTGGACGTGGCCAGTGGCGGCGAGATGTACGTGGCGTTGGCCGCTGGTGTGCCGGCCGCCGCCCTCACGTTTCACGGGAACAACAAGAGTGTCGACGAGCTTCGTTCCGCAATCACCAACGGTGTGCGGCACATCGTGGTCGACAGCTTCGACGAACTCGATCGGCTTGATGCACTGCACGCCGAGGGTCTGCCGGCGCCCGCGGTGTTGGCTCGCATCACACCTGGCGTGCATGCCCACACTCACGAGTTCATCGCCACCGGTCAGGATGACTCGAAGTTCGGGTTCAACCTCGGCAACGGCGATGCGCTGCGTGCGGTCGAGCGCATGCGGCGCTCCGCCAGCACGGATCTGGTCGGGGTGCATTGCCACATCGGTTCCAACGTCTTCGCCGCGTCAAACTTTGCCAAGGCCGCCGAGGTCATGGCCGGATTCGCCGTGCCGCTCGATCTGCCCGAGCTGGTACTCGGTGGCGGCCTCGGCGTGGCCTATGTGGAAGGCGAGGAAGCGCCGTCGATCACGCAGTGGGGCAACGTGCTGCTCGACGCGTGCGGCGCGCTCGGTGTGCGCAGCCGTGTCAGCGTCGAGCCGGGTCGGGCAATCGTCGCCGACGCGGCCATCACTGTGTACACCGTCGGCACGATCAAGCACATTCCCGACGTGCGTACCTACGTCGCCGTCGATGGCGGCATGAGCGACAACCCCCGGCCGGTGTTGTACGGCAGCGGTTACGAGGCCTTTCTGCCTGCCGACGTCGCTGCGCCACGGACCATGCGGGCGCGCCTCGTGGGCAAGCACTGTGAGAGCGGGGATGTCCTCATCTTCGACGCCCTGATTCCAGAGAAAACCGCGGTGGGTGACGTTCTTGCCACTCCAGTTACCGGCGCCTACGGACGAAGCATGGCCAGCAACTACAACATGTTGACCCGCCCGCCGGTCGTCTTCGTCAGCGATGGGGTCGCCCGTCCGGTCGTTCGCAGGGAATTGATGGAAGACCTGGTGCGATGCGATCTCGACTGATCGGCAACATCCGCAGGCTGGTCAAGAAGTTGGCTCCCCGCACCGCCGTGCCTCTCGATGAACTGCACATCGAATACGCTCCGTGTCTCGACGGCGATCCTGACCCCGGCGAGGTCGTATGGACCTGGGTTCCGTATGAGGATGATCCGTCGCAGGGCAAGGACCGCCCGGTCGTGATCATCGGTCGCAGGAGCGCCAACTTGCTGGCCGTGGCCTTGACCTCCAAATCTCACGCCAACCAGATGCAGGTCGCGGTCGGTCGGGGCCCGTGGGACCGTGAGGGGCGGGTCAGCTACGCCAAGGTTGAACGGCTGATCGAGGTCGATCCGGATCGGGTTCGACGCGAAGGAGCCGTCCTCGAACGCCGGCACTTCGATGACGTTGTCGCTGGAGTGCGGCGAGCGAACCGCGCTCCGTGAGGTTGGGCTGAAAATCGATTGGGCCGAACGGCCCAATCAGGCCGCAATCGCTGTACGTAGCCGTTCTTGACGAATACTGTACGGATATCACCCCGATCGCGGGGAGGTACGGCGGGAATGGTCCAAGTGAAGATCTCTCAACTCATGATGTCTGCCGGAATAGTCGCCGCCAGCTTCGTCGGATTCGGCGGCATCGCTCTCGCCGCCCCGACCGCCAGCACGGTTGGCGTCGCTTGTGTCAACGGCGACGGTGTCATGAATCTGGCGATCACCAACCCGGCGACCGATGCCCCAGCCGAGTTCGTCGTCACCAACCCCGAGACGTTCGTTGCTCTTGTGATCGAGCTCGATCCGGGTGCCTCGCATGTTGTCGCTGTCGAAGGTCTCTCCGACGGCTCGGTCGTCGTGCCAGTTCAGTTCAACGGCAACGACGCCAGCGTCAGCACACTCATCGCGTGCGATACGACGCCCTGCACCGACGGCGTGCTCACCACGGTCACCGACGACAGCGGTGTGCAACACCAGGCCTGCGTCGCTTCGGCCGCTGCAGGTCCAGTCGCCTCGCCCGCGGCAACTCCGGCCAGGTCGTCGTTGCTGCCGCAGTCGGCGTCGCCGACCACATCACCCCAGCTTCCCTCCACCGGTGCCGGTACGACCAGCGGTCTGATCATTGCCGCCCTGCTGGTCGGCAGCGGTTCAGTGGCTTCGTTGCTGAGCCGCCGCCGTCACAAGGCCTGACCCAGCGCAAAGGGTTTCGACGGCGACACCCCAACCCGTAGCCTTCCGCCCGTGACCAAGCTCGTGCGGATCGGTGTTCTGGGGTGCGGCAATGTCGGTTCTGCCTTCGTCAAGTTGGTGACCGCGCAGCAGGAAACCATCGAAGCGCGTACGGGCGTCCGCCTCGAGGTGGGTGCAGTCGCCGTGCGCAACCTCAGCCGCGAACGCGACGTCGAACTGGCCGAGGGGGTCCTGACTCGCGATGCACAGGCGGTTGTCGCAGATCCGTCCATCGACCTCGTGGTCGAGGTGATCGGCGGGATCGAACCGGCACGTGAGCTGATCACGACGGCGTTGCGTGGCGGCAAGCCGGTCGTCACTGCCAACAAGGAACTGCTGGCCAATGTCGGCACCGAGCTGTTTGCGGTCAGCGACGAGGCCGGGGTCGATCTGCTGTTCGAAGCAGCCGTTGCCGGCGGGATCCCGATCATCCGGGCTCTGCGCGAGAGCCTGCGCGGCGAGCCGATCACCCGTGTGATGGGGATCATCAACGGAACCACCAACTTCATCCTCACCAAGATGACAGAGGAAGGTGCCGACTATGGCGTGGCGCTGGCCGAGGCCCAGGCCCTCGGGTTCGCCGAGCGCGATCCAACCGCCGACGTCGAGGGCTTCGACGCTGGCGCCAAGGCAGCGATCATGGCGTCGATCGCGTTCGGGTCGAAGGTGGTCGCCGGCGATGTGTACCACGAAGGCATCAGCGGGATCACCGCTGCTGACATCGGCATGGCCAAGCGTCTCGGGTACGTCGTCAAGCTCTTGGGCATCGCCGAGATCGATGCCCCGACCGGCGACATCGCCGTTCGGGTTCACCCGGCGATGGTCCCCGTCGCCCATCCGCTGGCCAGCGTGAATGGCAGCTACAACGCCGTGTTCGTGGAGGGTGCCGCTGTCGGATCCCTCATGTTCTACGGCCGCGGCGCGGGTGGCTCGCCGACCGCAAGCGCTGTGCTCGGAGATGTGATCGATGCAGCCGTCAACTTGTCGAAAGGCACCCACGGCTCGATCGGCGCATTCGGTCGAGCCCACATCCGGGCGATCGACGAAACGTCGGCCGAGTACCTCCTCAGTCTCGACGTCGTCGACCGACCAGGCGTCCTGCACGCGGTCACGGGAGTGTTCGCCCGCCACGACGTCAGCATCCGCGCTGCCGAGCAGGAAGGCAATGGGCCAGAAGCTCGGTTGGTGTTCATCACCCACGAGGCGCGCGAGTCGGCCGTGCAGGCAACGGTGCGCGAACTGCGCGATCTCGATGTCGTTCGCAATGTCGGTGGGTTGCTTCGCGTGATCGGTAGTTGACATGCGGTACGTCTCGACTCGAGGGCAGGCTGCCGAACTCGGGTTCACCGAGGCGCTGCTGGTCGGCTTGGCGACCGACGGCGGGCTGTACGTGCCGGCCGAATGGCCGTCTCTTCCGCAACGCGGTGACGGCATGGACTACGCAGCGCGCGCTGCCCAGATCATGCAGTTGTTCGTCGGCGACGAGATCCCCGCCGACACGCTCGCGGCCATGTGTGCCGACGCATACAGCGCGTTCGATCACCCGGCTGTGGTGCCGCTGGTGCAGATCGACGACGAACACTTCGTGCAGGAGTTGTTCCACGGGCCGACGCTGGCCTTCAAAGATGTCGCGCTGCAACTCGTGGGACGGTTGTTCGAGAACGTGCTGTCGCAGCAGGGTCGGCGGGTGACCATCGTCGGGGCGACGTCGGGTGACACCGGGTCGGCGGCGATCGATGGCGTGAAGAACTGTGCGCACGCCGACATCGTGATCCTCTATCCCAGCGGTCGCACCAGCGATGTGCAGCGCCGGCAGATGACAACCGTCAACTCGCCCAACGTTCATGTGGTTGCCGTCGACGGTTCATTCGACGACTGCCAGGACCTCGTCAAGGCGATGTTCAACGACGTCGTGTTCCGCGATCGCATGAACCTCAGCGCGGTCAACTCGATCAACTGGGCTCGGGTGATGGCGCAGATCGTCTACTACGTGACGGCGACCGATCATCTTCGCGGCGAGATCAACTTCTGCGTGCCCAGCGGCAACTTCGGCAACGTCTTCTCCGGGTGGATCGCCAAGCAGATGGGCGCACCGATCGGCACGCTCCTGGTCGCGTCGAACGCCAACGACATCCTCACCCGCTTCTTCACCGACAACGACATGAGCACTCGTCCGGTCGTGCCGTCGCTGAGCCCATCGATGGACATCCAGGTGTCGTCGAACTTTGAGCGACTGTTGTTCGAGATCAATGGACGCAACGGCGGCCAGACTGCCGATCAACTCCAGCGATTCCGCGCCAGCGGTTCGTTGTCGATCGAGGGCGACCAGCGCGCCGACTACATCGATGGGGTGTTCACGTCAGTACGTCTCGACGATGACGAGACGCTCGACGTGATCCGTCGCAGCCATGCCTCGACCGGCATGTTGCTGGATCCGCACACGGCGGTCGGCGTCGGCGCGGTCGAACGCGTCCGGTCGTCGATCGACGGGCCGATCGTCACGTTGGCGACAGCTCATCCGGCCAAGTTCCCCGACGCCGTCGAGCGCGCGACGGGGATCCGGCCGCAGCTACCGGCGCACTTGGCTGATCTGATGGAACGTCCCGAGTACATCACCCATCTTCCCAACGACCTGGGCGCGGTCGAACAGTTCGTCGAATCCACCGTCCAGCACTGAGCTACGGTGCATTCATGGGGTGTCGCATCGCGCTGCCGACCGACATCGCCGAACTCACACCGGCGTATCTCACCACGGCGCTGAGACACGGCGGCCATCTGGCCGACGGTGCAGTGTCGTCGGTCGAAGCGGCTCCGCTGGGCGCCGGGGTCGGCTTTGTCGGGCAACTGGCTCGGCTGACGCTTACCTACACCGGTGATCGCGGTGCGTTACCCGATGTGATGATCGCCAAGTTCCCCATCGAGGATCCCGTGGCCAAGTACCTCGCCCAGGTGTACGGCTTCTATCGAACCGAAGCGGAGTGCTACCGCCAGGCAGCGACTGTGGGCCTGGGGGTGCCCACACCTGTCGTCTACGTCAGCGAGGTCAGCGACGACGATGCCGGCACGTTGATCCTGATGGAGGATCTCGGGGATGCGCGCATGGCCGATCAGGTCAGCGGCGCAAGCCTGGCAGATGCCGAAGCGGTGATCGATGTCGCCGCACAG
>JANOJI010000255.1:0-14359 GCA_031408175.1 Ilumatobacteraceae bacterium | reverse complement strand
GAGGAGGCGGGTGACAAGCTGAGCAACGACGAGTTGGTGATGATGGTCAACGCCGTCATCGTCGGCGGCACCGACACGACCCGCAACCAATTGGGCTGCGCTGTGGCCGTGTTCGCCGATCATCCCGATCAGTGGGCCTTGCTGGCCGAGCAGCCCGACTTGGCGCCCCGCGCGGTCGAGGAATCGATGCGCTACTTCGGCGCGGTACGCGGTACGGCTCGCTTCGCGAGTTGTGACATCGAGTACCGCGACGTCGTGTTCCCCGCTGGCACATTCATCGCGGTTGGATTGGCCGACGCCAATCGGGATCCCGCTGTTTTCAGGGAGCCAGGGGCCTTCGACATCACCGCCGAAGCGTCGAGCCAGCCGCAGCTGACCTTTGGTTCCGGCATCCACTACTGCCTTGGCGCTGCGCTGGCCAGAGCCGAGCTGCAAGAGGCCCTGCCCCTATTGGCACAACGCATGCCGAAGCTCGCAATCGACGGTGACATCACGTGGAAGCCGGACGGCGTCGGCATCTTCGGCCCCGCACATATGCCGATCACCTTTGCGAGCGGCAACTGACCGGCCTCACCCGCGATTCAACATGCCGTACGCGTGCGTCGGCTTCAAGGTGACGACCACACGCTTGTCGGCCACCATCGCCCTGCGGTAGTCGTCCCAATCGGGATGCTCCCCGGCGAGCGACCGGTAGTAGTCGACCAGTTCATCGACTCCCGGATCATCGGTCTTGGTAGCAACCGCAGACATCTCGGCGTCACCGTCGATCACGACATAGCCCCAGAAGTCCTCCTGGGTGACGTACAACGAAGCATGAGGATTGCGTACAAGGTTGACGTACTTGGCGCGGCCGGCAGTGATCGAGATCTTGACCATGCCGTCGACGATCCCGAACGTGATGTTGGACAGCTGCGGGCGGCCATCTCGCTTCTGGGTGGCCAGTACCCCGTTCTTGCGAGCGCCGGCAAAGTCCAAAGCCTCAGAGATTTCCATGCCGACGATAACGCTCCGCCCCGGTCGGGTGTTCCCGGCGTACGATTGTTGGATCGGGTCACAGGTATGACGGCAGCCGCCACCACCACACAGTTTCCACAACACGGCCACCGCCCAGGCAGCGCCAGGGCCGCGCTTGCCTCTCCCGATTTCCGCACGATGTGGATCGGCTCGTTCGCCTCGAACATCGGCACGTGGATGCAGAACGTCGTGCTGCCCGCCTACGTTTACCAGCGAACGGGCAAGGCCTCGATCGTCGCCCTGCTGGTGTTCGCCCAGCTCGGGCCGCTGCTGATCTTGGCCATACCCGGCGGGGTGATCGCCGACCGCTTCGACCGCCGCAGATGGTTGATCGCCATGCAGACGGTGCAGCTGGTGTTCTCGGCCGCGCTTGCACCCCTCGCGGCACGCGACGCTGCAATCTGGGCACTGTTCATAGTGCAACTCGGCGTTGGGATCGGCAATGCATTGAACATGCCGGCGTGGTCGGCAGTGCTGCCGACGCTGGTCAATCGACAGGACCTGCCCGGTGCGATCTCACTGAACTCGACCAACATCAATGGGTCGCGAGTCGTCGGCCCGATCATCGTCGCCGGCCTCAGCGTGGTGGGTGTCACCACGGCACAGTTCTTCCTCATCAACGCGGCGACGTACCTCTTCGTGATCGGAGCGCTGCTCTCGATGCGCATCGCCGGTCCGACTCACGTCCCTCACGAGACCGGGCGGCGATTGCTCACGTCGGGGATACGCCTCGTTCGCTCCAACCCCGTGTCGGCGCGCATCCTGCTGGCGCTGACGACCTTCTCGTTGATCTCACTCCCCTACGTCGGGCTGTTCCCCGCGGTCGCCCGGCTCAACTTCGGCATCGTCGAGAAATCTCCGACATACAACTGGCTCTACGCCACGTGGGGGCTCGGCGCCTGCCTCGGCGCGCTTGCGGTCGGAACCGTCTTCGTCGAGTGGGACAAGCGTCGCCTGATCCGGCTGGGCTTCGCACTGTTCGCCCTGTCGATGACCGCGTTCGCGTTGTCCCGCGAGCCGATCGGGGCGTTCATCTCGGGCTTCTTCTTGGGCATCGCCTACTTCGGCACGACGACATCGATGCTCACGGTGTTGCAGAGCCGCCTGCAGGATCACGAGCGCGGTCGGGTGATGAGCCTGTGGTTCATGGCGTTCGGTGGCACGGTGACGATCGGGCTGTTGATCTTCGGACCGGTGGTCGATGCTGTCGGTGCTCGCTGGGTGCTGCTGGGCGGCGCGCTGTGGGCTGGGTTCCTGTGGTGGTGGTGCGACGTCGCCGCGATCGACGAGTCAACCGGCTATCAGGAGCGCAGCGAGCTTCTCGAGTCCGGCCACGCGACTGCCTTTGACGAGTACGGCGTCGTCGCCGGAGACTGAGCCGAGCGCCGCAATGACGTCGGTCGACGGCTGCACGCCGTAGAGATCGGTTCCAATTGCGATCAACTCGATGTCGCGCTCGGCGGCGTAGCGGGCGATTGCTCGATGCTCTGCCGCAGCATCGCTGATCTCGGCCATCACGCCGAGAATCGCCACCCGGCGCTTCGCGGGAAGATCGACGAGCGCGTCGATGGCGGCGCGCATCGATGTGGGATTGGCGTTGTACGAATCGTTCAAGATGATCGCGCCCGATTGGGCACGTTCAACCTGCATGCGCATCGCTGTGGGGCCGACGCTCGACAGCGCCGCAGCGCCGGCAACGATGTCGCCGCCGACTGCTCCAACACACGCCAACGCCGCTGCCGCGTTTCCCACCATGTGCCTGCCGCTGATCGCCAAACGCACGTCGGCCGTGCCCCACGGGGTGTCGACGATGAACGACGGCCGTGCAAGCTCGTCGAGCGCCACGTCGTGCACGCGGACATCGGCGTCGCTGGACTCGCCGAACAGTAGACACACCGCCGTGGTCCTGTGGCGCATGTCTCGCACGCGCTGGTCATCGCCATTGAGGATGGCGATTCCATCGCCCGGCAGCGCCACGATGAGCTCTGACTTCGCTCGGGCGACTCCGTCGATTCCGCCCACCCGGTCACTGTGCGCCTCGGCCACACGAGTGACGACCCCTACCTGCGGCGAAGCGATCCGGCAGAGTGCATCGATCTCGCCGAACCCGCGCATGCCCATTTCGAGAATCAGCACCTCGGTGTCATCAGGGGTGTTGAGGATCGTGGTGGGCAAGCCCTGCTCGTTGTTGAAGCTGCGCTCGTTTGCATCGGTTCGCCTGCTGGCGGCCAACGCTGCCCGCGCCATGTCCTTGGTGCTGGTCTTTCCCACCGAGCCAGTGATGCCGATCACCGTGCCAGTGAACAGTCGACGCCGGTTCGCCGCCAGTTCCATCAGCGCTCGCAACGTGTCCTCGACTTCGATGGCCGTACCACCTGCCGCCGGCACCGACGTGAGGTATGCAGCGGCGTCCGCGTGCCGAGCATCGGCGATGAAATCGTGGCCATCGCGCTCAGCCACCAAGGGCACGAACAGTTGTCCACGTCGCAGCGTGCGGGTATCGAAACCGGCGCCATCGATGTCGACGTCCGGCCCTACCAATCGGCCGCCGGTTGCCGCGGCCACATCGCTTGCCCTGAATCGCATCGCCGCACACGGTACCGTCGGGGCGGCATGGGAACAGGCGATCGAATCAGGCTGGTGGTGTTGTTCGGGGGTCAGTCGGCCGAGCACGACGTCAGTTGCATCACGGCGGCCCATGTGTTGCGCGCCGCCGATCCAGCCAAGTACGAGATCACGCCAGTAGGCATTTCCCGCGACGGCTCGTGGGCGCTCGCCGATGGTGCCCGCGCCGCCTTGGCTGCAGGTCCGGCGGCGTTGCCCGGCCACCTGGACCCGACCGGCACCGCGATCATGCCGGCCGACGTGATCAGCGATGCCTCGCAAACCGTTGTCGTACCGCTGTTGCACGGCCCGATGGGCGAGGACGGCACCGTGCAGGGCCTGCTGGAGCTGGCCAACATTCCATACGTCGGATCCGGCGTACTGGGCTCGGCGCTGGCGATGGACAAGGCCATGGCCAAACAGGTGCTGTCGGCCAACGGCATCGCGCAGGCCAGGTCTCGATCGTTTCGAGCACATGAGATCACGCCCGGCCTGTCCGCCGCATTGGTCGAAGAACTCGGCCTACCGTTGTTCGTCAAGCCGGCCAACATGGGCTCGTCGGTCGGTGTGTCGAAGGCCAAGACCGTCGAGGCGGTGCGCGACGCGATCGATACGGCACTGACCTACGACGAGTGGGTTGTGGTCGAGGAGGCAATCGTCGGTCGCGAGATCGAGGTCGCGGTGCTCGGCAATCTCGAGCCCCGCGCCAGCCTGCCGGGTGAGATCGTCCCCGGTGCCGAGTTCTACGACTACGCCGACAAGTATCTCGACGATGGTTCGCAGACGTTGGTGCCGGCATCGCTGACGCCCGAGCAGAGCGACGCCGTTCGCGCCATGGCCGTGCACGTCTTCACCGTGCTGCGCTGTGAAGGTCTGGCACGTGTCGACTTCTTCTTCGAGGAGCACGGACGTGGCTTCTTGTGCAACGAGGTCAACACCATGCCCGGCTTCACGCCCATCTCGATGTATCCGAAGATGTGGATCGCCAGCGGATTGTCATACCCGGAACTCATCGACGAACTGGTTCGGCTCGCCATCGAGCGCCACGGCCGGCAACGTCGCAACACGTCTCACTAGCACGGCATTGAGCATGGCTCAATCAGCTGACGGCGACTCCGGGTAGTCGTCGTGGTTCAGCACCCACCCCGGCTTCGAAGAGAAGTCGAGTCGCGGCGGGCAGAAGATGTCGATCAGTTGATGACGATGATCACCAACACCTTGACTGGTGTGCACTGTCGGCGGCGGGATGACGATCAGCGCCGGGCTGGTGCAACGTCGATGCTCGTCAGCGCGCCAGTCGGCCAGGTTCGTGGTCCACGGGGTGCGGATGTGGTGCACGTAGTCGCCATCGATCTGCAGTGACAATTGCTCGAAGTCATCGTGAGAGTGCGGCGACATCTTTGCCGGGTTGCGTGCGCCAGGGTCGGCGGCTATGACGTTGACCATGACGGTGCTGCAGCGATAGATGTTGCCGAACCGAGTCGCGTCGACCGGTGCATCAGCGAGCCGATAGACCCGCAATTGATCACCGTCAGGCGCGGCCGGCCAAGGGGCGAAAGGCGCAGCGTGGGGGTGTGATTCGCTGTGCGCCTGCGCGTTGCGAGCACCGGCGACAACATCGGTGGCCCGGTTGGAGAAGACGCGAACAACGACACCCGGCGAGGTCACGATGACCTCGCTTTCCCCAGGTGGGACGACGACGACGGCATCGTCGTCGATCGAGGCGCGCTGGGCGTTGGCGATGACATCAACGTGTGCAGCCGGCTGCGATGGCGTGGACACCAGCAGGGTGACGTACTCGTCGGGTTGATCGGCGCGGCTGAATCGCTCGCCCGTGGCGGCGGCGGAATAGACGACGCAGCTCGTCTGAGTTCTCACGAACCACGAACGTGTACCGAGCGGTGTCACCTCGTCGGGCTCGACCATCGAAAACTCGAAGTACTCGGGTGGCGCTGCGATGTCGGATGCCGTGGCCCGGCGCGGCGCAGTACCCACGGTGGTGAGCTGGGAGCGTGGGTCGTTCGGGTCGTACGGCATCGCCAACGATCCTTGCGCATCCGACAACGGCTACCGTGCCCATAGGTGCCGGGCGAGCCGGATTGTGAGATCTCGAGGGGTTGCCGTGAGGGATTGGACCGAGTTCGGGTTGCGACCGTTGCCCGTCATGTCAGCACGGTCACGGGTCGTCAGCGTGCCGCCGATCCAAGGGGCAATCGACGCGTTGTACGCCGAGTGCAATGCCGCGCTGGAGGTTCCGCTCCGCGGCATCACCACCGACGGCAGCGTCGTGCCCGGGCTGTTCGGCGTCCTGCGCGGCGTCGTCGATGCCGCGCCGATCCGTGACGCCGCTCTGGCATTTCTCCAGTCGCTCGATCCGGCCGTGCGGGCGGCGACCATCTTCCCGCTCGACGGAAGCGAGCGCCGCGATTGGTTCAACGTGCACATGAACTTCTTCCGCCACGGCGTGATGCTCGAGGACCTGCCGGCGGCGCAACGCGAACTCGGTCTCGACATGTTGCGGGCGACCTTGTCGGCTCGCGGGTTCACGCAAGTACGCAACATCATGCGGTTGAACGAAGTCCTCGCCCAGGCCAGCGGCAGCCACGACGAGTTCGGCGAGTGGCCCTACTTCATCTCCATCTTCGGCGCGCCCTCGCCGGATGAGCCGTGGGGCTGGCAGTTCGACGGGCACCACGTCAACGTCAACTGTTTCGTGTTCGGCAACGAGATCGTGCTGACACCCACCTTCATGGGATCGGAGCCGTGCAAAGTGACGTCGGGGCCTTTCGCCGGGATCGAGGTGTTCGGCCCCGAGCAGCAAGTGGGAATCGACCTGATCCGCTCGCTCGACGCGACGCAGCACGACACCGCCGTGATCTATCAATCCATCATGCCCGGTACCCTGCCGAAGCACCTCGAGCATTGGATCGACGGGCGCATGCGGGCCGGCGCGTTCAAGGACAACATCGTGTTGCCATACCAGGGCCTGCGAGCCGACTCGCTCACCGACGGTCAGCGGCGATTGCTGCGCGGTGCCATCGACACCTATCTCGGCTGGGGTCGCGAGGATCACGCGGTGGTGCGTGCCGCGGAGCTCGACGCCCACCTCGACGAAACCTGGTTCTCATGGTTCGGTGGCACGGGTGACGAGGACCCGTTCTACTACCGCATCCACAGCCCGGTCGTGCTGATCGAGTTCGACCATCATCCCGGCGTTGTGTTCGACAACGAAGAGCCATCGCATCACCACATCCACACGATCCTGCGCACGCCGAACGGTGGTGACTACGGGACGGATCTTCTCGCCCGCCACCACGCCGAGTTCGATCACAGCCATGCCGACCACCACCATGCCGACCACCACCAGTGACACCTTCGCCGGCCCAGACGAGTGTGTGCGTCCCACCCGGGGTGGCGGCAAACACTCGTATGCGGTGTTCAGGGGGCGAGGGCGGCGCGCAGGAAGGCCAAGAGCTCGTTGCGGAGTCGGCGCAGGCCGGCGGCGGACGGTTGCCAGCCGACCACACGCAGCGCTTCGGGCTCGGTGGCGATACCGGTGACGGTGGCGTAACAGAGCGATGCGACCAGTCGCGGGTCGGCCTGACGCAACCGACCGGCGTCCATCTCGTGTTGCAGATACGTCACGGCGCGATCGACCAACGGGGTCAGATCGGCGGTCAGCCGATCCCCCACAGCGGATGGCAGGCGACTGACCTCGCGCACCAATCCCAACAGCGCCGGACGCCGCACGGCGGGACGGAACACGGCGCGGATCACCGCCTCGATGCGATCCAGCGGATCGTCGGTCGCCGCTCGTACGGCGGCGTCGATCACGACAGACAACTCGTGAGCCGCCGCTACCAGGACGGCCTGCACCAAGTCATCCTTGCTCGGGAACCAGTACAACAACGTCTGCTTGGCGACACCTACCTCGGCAGCAATCACGTCGAGCGACACGGCATCGACCCCGCGTGTACCGAACAGATCGGTCGCAGCGTTGAGAATGCGCTCTCGGGTGGAACTCACGGCTCTTCGGCCCTACATCGCCAGCAGTTCGTAGCGAACTCCGCACCGGCCATACGTCACTGCTGCTCGTTGATCCAAGCTCACCAGAACGGCATCGTGAGCAGCTGCCGTGAGCGCGATCACGGCGTCGTATGTGGCACCCCCGGATACTCCAAGCTCAGCAAGCCGAGCCGGGAGCATTCGAGTCGAGGCGATGTCGAGGAGGAGTGGATCACCGAACATCTTCTGCTGAAGAAAGGCCGCGACCAACGACGGGCCCGCGCGATGTGGCTCCGGCAGTCGGGTGAGTACGGAGTAGCTTTCGGCGAGGGCATGTGCGACCGGATGAACCCGACGTTTGCATTCGCGACGAGCCATCTCATGAGCCTCGTGCCACTCAGCGAATGCAGCGACCAAGACACTGCTATCGAGTGCACGAATGGTCAACGCCGCATCGATTCGAGCACGTGACGCACAGCCTCGGCCGTCAACGGTGGAACATCGCCATCGGGGACGCACACGAGCATTCCGTCGCGCTCCTCAATCCGCTTGGCGACGGGTGCGGGACTGATGACCAGTCGCCCGTCCTCCTCGCTCACCTCGACCTCGCCACCATCTGGAAGCCCGATCAGTGCACGCAATGGCTTTGGAATTACCAAACGCCCTGCCTTGTCAATGGTAGATGACATACCAATAGGCTACCACAACCTACATTCTCTACCAAATGGTAGACGAATTGTGCTAGACAGTCAGGCAAATGATCCGCCAGAACCTTGCCAACAAGCGCATCGCCATCACGGGAAGCACCGGATTCGTCGGTACCGCCCTGGTCGAGCGTCTCTTGCGGTCCGTTCCGGAGTGCTCCCTTGTCCTGCTGGTGCGGCCCAGCAAGCGTCACGACGTGACCGAGCGAGTGCGCCGCGAGATCTTCAAGAACGATGCGTTCGACCGCCTGCGCGCCGAACTCAAAGACAGTGCCGAGCCGTTCGAGGCGATGGTTGCACGCCGTGTCGTGGCTGTCGCAGGCGACGTCAGCAGTGACGGCCTCGGACTCTCCGAGATCGACCTCGCCACCTTCACCGGATGCGACATCGTGATCCACTCGGCTGCGGCCGTGGCGTTCGACTCCCCTCTCGACAGCGCGGTCGAGATCAACCTGCTCGGGCCAAGCCGAATCGTCGATGCGTTGAACGCTGCGGGGGTCGCCCCTCACCTGGTGGCCGTCAGCACGTGCTACGTGGCCGGCAACCGCCGCGGCAGTGCGCCGGAAGAACTCGTCAGCGAGGGCCCGTTCGATCTCGGGCTCAACTGGCGCAAGGAAGTGGCCGCGGCCAGACGGCTGCGTAGCGACACCGAGGCGATCAGTCGCCAGCCCGACAAGCTGATTCACTTCCGCAAAGAAGCCCACCAGGAGCTCGGCGCGGCCGGCGCGCCCGCGCTGGCCGCCAAGACCGAGAGCGTGCGCGAAGACTGGGTGAAGCAGCAGCTGATCGAAGCCGGTCGGGCGCGGGCAGGAAGCGTGGGCTGGCCCGACGCCTATGCCTACACCAAGGCGCTCGGCGAACAGGCGCTGACCGAGGTCAAAGGCAATGTGCCGGTGTCGATCGTGCGTCCATCGATCATCGAGTCCGCGCTCGCCGAGCCGTTTCCCGGGTGGATCCGAGGCTTCCGCATGGCCGAGCCGGTCATTCTCAGCTACGCCCGCGGCTTGCTGAAGGAGTTTCCCGGGGTGCCCGAGGGCACCGTCGACGTCATTCCCGTCGACCTCGTCGTCGCTGCGATCATCGCGGTCGCCGCACTCGGCCCGGCCGATGCGCCTCGCATCACTCACGTCGCAAGCGGCGGCATCAATCCGTTGAAGTACCAGACCCTCGTCGACAACGTGCGTAGCTGGTTCACCGAACACCCGCTGTACGACGCCGAGGGGCAACCCATCGTCGTTCCTGAGTGGCAGTTCCCTGCTCGCGGTCGCGTCAAGAAGCAGCTCCAGCGGGCCAAGATGATGGCCGAGAAGACCGAGCGGGTGCTGCAGGCGCTGCCACTGCGCGGCAAGCAGGCAACGTGGGCCGCCAAGCTCGACGAGACCAAGACCGACATCGACCGCGCCTTCCAGTACGTGCAGCTCTATGGGCTGTACACGGAGTGCGAGGCCATCTATCAGGTCGACCATCTGATGGCCATCCACGCCAGCCTGGATGCCGCCGACCAGGCCGCGTTCAACATCGACCCGCGCAGCGTCGACTGGCCGACGTATGTCAGCACCATCCATCTGCCGTCGATCGTGCATCACTCGCGCGCCAAGACCAAGCCGGGCAAGAGCCGCAATGACCGCGCCGACCGCCTGCGCCGCAGCGTGCTGTCGCCCGATCGCCACGTTGCCGCGTTTGACCTGGAGAACACGCTGATCGCCAGCAACGTGGTCGAGAGCTACACCTGGTTGGCGACGCGGCGGCTGAACGCGCCCGAGCGGATCCGATATGTCCTGCGCACCCTGGCCGAGGCCCCGAGCCTCAGCGCGATGGACCGCAAGGATCGTGGCGACTTCCTGCGGTTCTTCTACCGGCGCTACGAGGATGCCCCGGTCAGCCAGATCGACGAAGACTCCAACGAGCTGTTGACCAACCTCATCCTCACCAAAAGCTTCCCGCGCGGCATCCGCCGAGTCCGCGAGCACCGGGCACTCGGTCATCGCACCATCTTGATCACCGGCGCGCTCAACTTCGCCGTGCAGGGATTGCGGCCGTTGTTCGACGAGATCATCGCCGCCGAGATGACGGTGAAGCCTGATGGCACCTACAGCGGCCACCTCTCGCAGGTGCCGCCCACCGGCGAGACGCGCGCCCAGCTCCTGGCCGATTACTGCGCAGCGGAAGGGCTGAGGATGGATCAATCGATCGCCTACGCCGACTCGACCAGCGACCTGCCGATGCTCGAAGCCGTCGGCTTTCCCGTTGCAGTCAATCCCGAGACCCGCCTGGCGGCGATTGCACGCAAGCGCGGCTGGCTCGTCGAGCACTGGTCAAAGGCCGCCGGCGGGCCCCGCCCGTTGCTGCCGATCGGGCCGCTGCTGCACGAGAGCGAGCGGAGGCGGAAGTTCGTATGAGGTTGATCTTCGAGCGCAAGCCCGTGAAGTTCGCTGCGGCACGGTTAGCGGGCGCATTGGCACCTGGCAGGGGCGCAGCCGTCGGCCCGTTGAAACTCGAGTCGAATGAGCCGCTGCCCCTGCCGGGTCCCGATTGGGTGAGACTCACGCCTCGACTGTCGGGCATCTGCGGATCCGACCTGGCCATGATCGACGGTACGGCGTCGGCGTACTTCGATCCCCTGGTCAGCTATCCCTTCGTACCCGGCCACGAAGTCGTCGCGACAACCGAGCGCGGCCGGCGGGTCGCACTGGTCCCGGTGCTGTCGTGCGTGACTCGCGGCATCAATCCGATATGCGCGCAATGCGCTGCCAGGCGCACCAATCTGTGCGAGCGGTCGGCTTTCGGACATCTCGAGCCGGGCTTGCAGAGTGGATTCTGCACGGACACGGGTGGGGGCTGGAGCACGTGGATGGTTGCGCACACCAGCCAGTTGGTCGAGGTGCCCGACGACCTCAGCGACGAGGCCGCAGTAATGATCGAACCAACTGCCTGTGCTGCCCACGCCGCGCTGCGATACGAGGGCCACGAAACGGTGATCATCGGTGCCGGCACGGTAGGGCTGCTCACCCTGGCGGCAATCACTGCCACCCGCGACAAGGACCGCAGCGGTCCGTTGATCGTCACCGCCCGCTACGCCGAGCAACGCCGTCTGGCGAAAGAGCTCGGCGCCGACATCGCGTGCACTCCCGATGAACTCCCCCGATGGGTCCGCTCGACGACGAAGTCGATGGTGCTGGCCGACCAACTGACCTCGGGATTCCGAAACGTCGTCGACTGCGTCGGGTCCAGCGAGTCGCTGCGGCAAGCGCTGCGAGTTGTCGCCCCAGGCGGCGAGGTGTTGCTCGTCGGAATGCCCGGCAATGTTTCGCTCGAACTGACCTCGCTGTGGCATCGCGAGGTCGCCATTCGCGGCTGTTACGCATACACCCGCAACGACTTCATGGCGGCGATCGAGGTCGTCCGCCGCTTCGACCTTGGCCGGCTCGTGTCAGCCACGTATCCCCTCGACGACTACAAGGATGCGATCGCACACGCCGCGTCGGCCGGCCGCCGTGGAGCCGTGAAAGTCGCCTTCGATATGAGAGAGAACTGACCTATGCCTCGTCCTGGATTCGTCCTCGAAGTGGATCGCTCCACTCCCCCGATCATGTTCTGGCGCGGTGAGAACTTCAGCCTGGAGAAGCTGCCCGCCGGGCGCAGCCGAGTGATCTATCCCCCTGAGCCGCTCGCACCGATCGAAGACATCGATGGAGCCATCCGCGACGCGTTGCTCCACCCGCACGACCAAGATCCACTCCCGGCGCAACTGTTCCCAGGCATGAAGCTGACGATCGCGTTCGACGATGTCAGCCTGCCGTTGCCGAAGATGCGCACGCCCGACAATCGTCAACGAGTGATCGAGGCGGTGCTCGACCTGGCCGCCGACGCGGGTGTCGACGACGTGCACATCATCGCCGCATTGGGACTGCACCGTCGCATGCACGAGTACGAGTTGCGCCACGCGCTCGGCGATCGCATCTACGACGCCTTCCATCCGCGCGGAACGTTGTATCAGCACGACGCCGAAGACCTCGACAACCTCACCGTGATCGGCACCACTCCAGAGGGTGAGGTGCTCGAGATCAGCAAGCGAGCCGCCGACAGCGATTTGATCGTGTACGTCAACATCAACTCGGTGGCGATGGACGGTGGATGGAAGAGCATCACCACGGGTCTCGCCAGCTACCGCAGTCTCAGCTTCCACCACAACCCGGAGACGTTGCAGAACACACGTAGCCTGATGGACCGCCACAAGAGCGAGTTGCACAAGAGTGTGTGGCGCCTCGGCACCATCATGCGCGACCACGGTCCGCAGGTGTTCCAAATCGAGTCGACCTTGAACACCGACATGTTCCCGTCGCCGTTCGATTTTCTGTCAAAGCGGGAATGGGAATGGAAGGCCAAGGATCGAGCCACCTTCGTGGCCACCACCAAGTCGCTCAGTCGTACGCCGAGTCGGCTGGCGCGCAAGATCTTCCACTCCATCGAGGGTCCGCATCAGATGACCAGCGTGCAGGCGGGCGACACCGAGGCGGTGCACAAGATCACGCTCGAGTGGGTGCACAAGCAGCAGTTGGTCGAGGTGCACGGCCAGACCGACATCTTGACCCTTGGCATCCCCTACGTGTGCCCGTACAACCCCGACGGGATCATGAACCCCGTACTGGTGATGTGCATGGGTCTTGGCTACCTGTTCAACATGTACCGCAACAAGCCGCTGGTGCGTGAAGGCGGCGTGATCATCATGACGCACCCGACGTACCGAGAGTTCCACCCGGTGCACCACCCGAGCTACATCGACTTCTTCGAGCAGGTGTTGGCCGACACGACCGACCCGGCCACGATGTCGCGCAAGTGGGAGAAGCAGTACGCGGAGGACGAGTGGTATCGCCACTTGTACCGCACCGGCAACGCCTACCACGGGGTGCACCCGTTCTACGCGTGGTACTGGGGCGCGCACGGCCTGCAGCACGCGGGCAAGGTGATCATCGTCGGCGGTGATCCGCCGACAGTTCGCCGCCTCGGATTCACGCCCGCATCAACCATGGACGATGCATTCGAGATTGCCAGCGATGTGGTCGGGCGCACGCCGACTGTCAGTCACCTTCACGTCCCAGCGCTCCTGGTGGCCGACGTGCAATGAGCAAGCGCACGATCCCCTACTCGTTGACCGGGTTGCGCCGCGCCACCCGCCTCGGCGATGTCGCTAGTTCGACGTTGCAACGCGCCCTGAAGCCGGCACGCAATCTCGGATTTCCATACCGCAAGCCGAGTGTTCCCAAAGGTGTCGTAGTGCCGCCGGATCCATCCAAGCTCGGCGCCAACTTCGAGACCGCGTGGGCCCGCCGTGGGCCCGCGAAGGCAGCCCGCAAGGTCATCACCAACGGACCACTGCGGCTGATCGTGCACGGTCTGGCCCGCCCCGAGATCTACGGCGCCGACCGTCTCGAGGATCTACGTGTCCGTGAGGAGCCGCCGCCGTTGATCTTCGCCCCGACTCACCACAGCCATCTCGACACTCCCTTGTCGATCATCGCCATTCCTGAGCCGTGGCGGTCGAAACTGGTCGTCGCTGCAGCGGCCGACTTCTTCTTCGACGTTCGGTGGAAGGGCATCATCGCTGCGCTCTCACTGAACGCAATCCCCATCGATCGTGAGGTCACCGGGCGCAAGACCAGTGATCAGCTGAAGCGTCTGATCGAGGACGGTTGGAGCCTGGTGATCTACCCGGAAGGTGGCCGCTCGCCCGACGGGTGGGGCCAGGAGTACAAGGGCGGTGCTGCGTACCTGTCGTCGCGAACCGGGGCTGCTGTAGTGCCGATGTTCATCGACGGCTCCGGCTCCATCTATGGCAAGGGGATGAAGCGCCCGAAGCCGGGCAAGACGAAGGTGGTGTTCGGCTCGCCGATGCCGCCCATGGAGGGCGAATCGACGCGCCGCTTCAACGCGCGCATCGAAGCGGCGGCCACGACGCTTGGCGACGAGGCACTGACCGATTTCTGGACGTCACGCCGACGTCGTGCCGCTGGAACCAACCCGAGGCTGACCGG
>JANOJI010000083.1:0-2814 GCA_031408175.1 Ilumatobacteraceae bacterium | reverse complement strand
CGCCCGCTTCGGTCCACAGCTTGACCCTGATCAACGACCCGCTGAGCACGGCCGGCGACCTGACGACGTGGTCGAGGCGGGCGAGTTCGACGGGGTCTCCCACGATCAACTTGTCGTCGGCGTTGGTCTCGATCACACCCTTGGCGATGGTCGAGGTGACCTTGCGGGCCTCGGCGATGGCCTGCTCGGTGCCGAAACTCCGACTGGCGAAGGCCGTGAACATGCTGACCAGTGTGAGCGCAGCGATTGCGCCGATGCTGAACCGAACGATCAACTGCCTGATCGACGCGGGAGTGCGGTCGAGGTGCTTCTTCAGCTGGGCATCGGTTTCGAACACCGTGGTTTGCAGAGGCGCCGCCGAGCCCGTGCGCGGTTCATCCGCGACGTGTGTGCTCACGCGCGCATCTTCCCACGCTGAAGGGGCATCGGCAACGGCACCTTGGTGCTACGACTCGTCACGGGTGTTCTGCCACCGGCTGCGCTATGTCAATGTGTACCCGGCTCGCCGGGTGTCGAGATGTCACCCGCAGACGAAGGAGACACGACATGGCGCTTCCGATCAGACCGGGCCTGACCGTGCCACTGCCCGGCCCGTTGCACGGCCATCGTGACAAGCTCAGCGAGCTCGTCGACATGGGGTATACCGACATCTGGTCGGCGGAATCGGATGGCGCCGACGGCTTCACACCGTTGGCCCTTGCCGCGGCGTGGGAGCCCCGACTTCGTCTCGGTACTGCCATCATCCCCGCGTTCACCCGGTCGCCGGCTTGCTTCGCCCAGTGTGTTGCCTCGCTGGCCGACGCCGCACCGGGTCGGTTCGCAATCGGAATCGGGTCGAGCAGCAATGTGATCGTCGAGCGTTGGAACGGCGTGCCGTTCGTCGAGCCGTACAAGAGGGTGCGCGACGTCGTGCGTTTTCTGCGCGACGCGTTGGAGGGCGACAAGGTGTCCAAGGTCTACGACACCTTCGAAGTGCAGGGCTTCCGGCTGGGAGTGCGCCCCGAGCAACCCCCGCCCATTCTGGTGGCCGCACTGCGCGAGGGCATGTTGTGCCTGGCGGCCCGAGAGGCCGATGGAGCGATCATCAACTGGCTATCGGCAGCGGATGTGACCAAGGTGGCGGGCGTGGTGCGTGATGCCGCGGGAGGGGCTGAGAAGGAGATCGTCTGTCGAATCTTCGTGTGCCCGAGTGAGAACACTGCTGTGGTGCGCGAGGCGGGAAGGTACGCGATCGCGGCCTACCTGAACGTGCCGGTGTACGCGGCGTTTCACGACTGGCTGGGCCGTGGCGAGCACCTGCGCCCGATGTGGGACGCATGGAAAGCGGGCGACCGTAAGGCGGCCCTTGCGGCGATACCTGACTCGCTGGTCGATGAGTTGATCGTGCACGGCTCGCCCGCCGAATGTCGAGCTACGATCCAGTCGTATTTCGACAACGGTGTGACCACGACGTCGCTGGCGATTCTGCCCCTGGACCCCGACCTGAAACATTGGAACGCGGTGCGGTCGTTGGCCCCACCTTCGGCGTGAGCGACTTCGTCGCTTATCCATCTGATGAACGATGCGAGGTGTGGGGCCGGATGTTTGCCGGCGCCTCGTCGGTGGGTTACTAGGGCAGGTTGATGGCAGCAATCGCTGGACGGTTGTTGCTCATCGCCGCGACGACCTCATGAACGGATCGGGTTGGGTTCCGCAGCCGGGCTGCCATTGCGGTCACCACGGCGACGATCTCGTCGGGTGACTCGCCGATCAGCGCTGCGATCAGCTGATTGGGGGAGATCGCGGCGATCAGTTTGTGCGGCGGGTGGATCAGTTGTCGAAGAAGCCGAATGCCTCGGCGTCTGCTGCGAGTTCGTCGAGTGCTTGGCGGCGTCGTTGGAGGTCGGCGCGCAGATAGGTGAGCGCGTCGCGTCGTGAGATGCGGCGGTGCCCGTGAGTGCCGTTGGTGCGCCGGAACGCGACCGCGCCAGTGTCGAGCAGGCGGATCAGCGTTGGTCGGGAGACACCGATGAGTCGAGCCGCTTCCTGCGTGGTGAGTTCGTCGGTGTCGCGAACGCGCATCTCGGCGATGGCTGCCTGGAAGGCTTCGGCGACGTCTTCGCCGAGCGCGATGTCGTGGCCATCCGCGTCGACGAGACGCGTGTCGGCGTCGAGCATGGTGAGCAGCACGTCGAGTCGGTGGGTGATTTCGATGTACGGTATCGTACCTCAATTCGATCAAATCGCAAGTGGATGCGGTTGTGGCGTTTCGATCGGACGTCTGCACTCATCGTGCACCGCTCGGCACGCGTTCATGCCGCCTGATGGTGGCTGCGGTCGAAGTCGGACGTGGCGACAGATGGATCGGTGGCCTTGGCGGCCAGTTGGCGGCGGATGGCCGCGATGTGGGCGAGCCCGCGCACGCGTGTGCGCTGGTCGAGCCGGAATTGGACGGGCAGCTCGGAGACTGCCAGCAGTGTGAGCTGCTCGGAGGTGGCCTGTTGAGCCTGACGCTTGGTCATAGCTGCATCATCGCAAAAGGGTGTGACACAGTGGCCTGGTGATCGTGGCTCAGGTAATCGCTGTGGCGGCTGGGGTGGCGCTGGTGGCCTGGACGTTGCTGTCGGCGGTGAGGACGGTGGTGGTTCCGCGTGCCGTGATCACCAGCCTGACGAGATTCCACTTCGTGACGCTCCGAAAGCTCTTCAATGTCTTTGCCGGACCGAAACGATCGTTCGGCAGCCGTGATCGCACCATGAGCCTGTACGCGCCGATCGCCCTCGTCTCGCTGCCGGGAATGTGGGTCATCATGGTGCTGGCCGGATTCACCTCAAT
>JANOJI010000058.1:0-10161 GCA_031408175.1 Ilumatobacteraceae bacterium | reverse complement strand
GCATGCCGCTCTGTACCGCCAGGCAGCGGCCGAGGCCGGGTGGGAGCCCACCGCCGACAACGTGCAGTACCGCCATTTCATGTACGTCACCCCGACCGACGAAGAGGCACAGAACACGATGAAGTCGCTCAGTGGAGGCGGGCTGATGAGTCTCTTCAAGGGAGCATCACCCGATGTCATGATGACCATGGCACAGATCGGTGCGGCCCTTGGTGGCGTGCCGAAGCACGTCAAGATCGACCCGTCCATGGCGCCCCCGATGGTCATGGGCCCGCCCCTCTACGGCAGTCCGGAGACGGTGCTCGGCCGGATCAAGGAGATCCACGATGAGCTGGGTATGGGTCGCCTGGAGGTATCGCTCGGTACCGTCAATCCGCTGCCCCATGACTCGATGCTGTCGAGCCTGAAACTGATCGGCGAGGAAATCGTGCCTGAACTTCACCAGATGGGAGTGGTGACGTCATGACCGATACCGATGTTCGTGCGCCAGGCTCCGCATTCGTCGAGGGGTCCGTCGCAGCCGCAGGGTTCACCGTGCGCTACCTTCAAGCTGGCGACGGTCCGGCAGTGCTGTATCTCCCAGGGGCCAGTGGACCGGTCATGACGTTTGCCCTCGACGCGCTGGCCGAGCGATTCCGAGTGATCGTGTTGGAGTATCCGGGCTGGGGCGCACAGCCAAACGATGTCGCCGACTTCGATGGTCTCGCCGCACAAGTGGCCGACATCGCCGCCGCACTCGGTCTCGACCGTTTCCACCTGATCGGCACTTCATTTGGGGGTGCCTGCGCGCTGCACTTCGTCACTCACTATGCCGACAGGGTCGACTCGCTCGTGCTCGAATCGCCGGCAAAGTTCCGAGAGTCGTCGGTGCATCCGTCGACACTGGCGCCGGAGGCCTTCGTCAAGGCATTCAGATCGCACCCAGAGCGGCTGCCGCACATGAGCCCTCCTGACCCGGAGTTCATGGCTCGCGTCTGGCCAACTGTCGAGCGGTTGATGGGGGATGGGTCAGACGACGGCCTCGTAGAGCAACTGGTCGATGTACCAACGCGAACTCTGATCCTGTTCGGACGAGACGATGGAATCATCAACCCGATCAATGGCCGAACCGTGCGCCGATACATGCGCAACTCGTCGCTGCAATACGTGTACGACGCCGCCCACGACATTCAATCGGACCGGCCCGAAGCGTTTGCCGACGTCGTGGCCGACTTCTTGGCGCGCGGTATGAACTTCTTGATCAACGACCAAGACGGATTGATCAATCCATAGTCGCTACCGTTGGTGGGGATGAGTCTGGATCGCAGTCGAGAGCGTCGGCCCTCCCAAAGCAGTGTCGAACTCGACGTAGAAGTGGCGGCCAGGTTCACTGAGTTCGGCGAGCTCGACATGCCGCGGTTCCAGGTCGGGTTTCCGCCGCAACATCTGCTGCTCGCCCTGCTGGGCGACTACTGGTCGGGGCGGTGTGAGGCGCTGCCGTCGGCGGCTCTTGTCGACCTCCTGGCGGAGTTCGATGTCAATCCGTCGGGTGCCAGGGCCGCGCTCAGTCGGCTGTCGATCCGCGGGCTGCTCGTCGGCACCAAGGACGGGCGCAACACCTTCTATCGGGTGGCCGACGGATTCCGCCATCTGCTGCCGTACGGCCCCATCCATACGCGAGCGTTCGCCAAGCCGCAACCCGACTGGGACGGCACGTGGACGATGGTTGCCTTCACCGTTCCCGAGGACCAGCGTCGGCTGCGTCCGATGCTGCGTGGCCGCCTGCAATCGTTGGGGTTTGCTCCGCTGTACGACGGCTTGTGGGCCTCGCCACGTGCCCCCGGCAAGGAGCTTGAAATTGCCCTGGAGATCGCTCCGCCTCAATCGTGCACCGTCTTTCGCGCAACGGAGTTGCCGCTCCGTACACGTCTGCCGATCGCGTCGGCATGGAATCTCGGCGATCTCGGTGAGTCGTACTCGGAGTTCATTCGTACGTTCCGTCCCGTCCTTCGCCGGCTCGAGGGCGGCCGCATCGGACCGACCGAGGCATTGGTCAGCCGCACCAGGGCGACGTACCGGTGGTTCGTGTTCGCAGTCACCGATCCGGACTTGCCCGAGGCATTGCTGCCGAGCCGCTGGCCGCGGGCTGCGGCGCACGACCTCTTTCTCGCCTTGGTCGACCGGTTGGCGTCGCCGGCGGTCGACCGAGTACGTGAGATTGTCTCGAACTACGACCCTGAGCTGGGCAAACTTGTCTCGCTTCGACGCGACGAAATGCCTTGACAGGTTGACGGGCGACGTCGAAGTGGGCGACGCTGCGCGTCTCAACGTCACCACCGCCTCAGGCGACTGTACGTGTGGTGACATCGATGGCGAAGTGTCTGTCTCATCGGTGTCCGGCGACTGTGTCGTGCGACGGGTTGGTGGCAGGCTTGACGCAACGCTCACGTCTGGAGATCTGCGCGTCGACCTCTGCGATGGAGACGTGGCGATCGGATCGACCAGCGGCGACGTGCGTGTCGGGCGATGCGCCGGTTCAGACATCGCCGTGCGCTCGATCTCCGGCGACGTGCGAGTTGGCCTTCCCGCCGGCATCCGCGTCGAACCGACGACCTGACGCGTCTCGTAGCCTGGGTCGACATGGATCACCGTTGCGTCTCCGCGGCGATCGTCATGATGCTCGCCGCCAACGCGGCGGCATCGGTGCGTGGCGAATCGGTCTCGACGCCAGCCAATGCATCGCATCACGCCAACCGTGATATCGCCTTCACGCCCGACGCGGTATGCGACATCGTCACTGCCGAATCGCTGTCGAGCAGGCATCCGTCGACCAGACAGTTCGTGATTGTTGCCACCAACACCTGGAGTTCGACAACGGCGTCGTTGCAGATCGTCGCTCGGTCAGAAAGTGGTCAGTGGCGATGCCAGCAGGCGCCTGTGGCGGCTCGGGTCGGCAAGAACGGAGTGCGTCCTCTCGCCGACCGGCGTTCGGGTGACGGTACGACCCCTGCTGGTTCGTTCCCGCTCGGCAGCGTGCAGGCGTGGGATGGGCAGCAGTTCGAGTTCTTCGGAAACCGTGCCGACCCCGGTGTTCGGGGCGCGTATCGCCGGGTGCGCATTGAAGATTGCTGGGGAGCACGGCCAAACACACCGTCGTACCAGGCGCTCGTGAACCACCCGGGTTGCACTTCTCCCGACGAGTGGCTGAGCCGAATCGGTGACGTCTACGGCCACGCCGTGCTGATTGGCGCAAACCTCGATCCGATCTCGGGCGATGCACCCGACGAGCCACCGCTCGCGGCCGCCATCTTCTTGCACCGGTTCTCGTATTCAGCGTCCGGGGCTAGTAAGCCGACCAGCGGCTGCGTGTCGCTGGCCCAGGACGACCTCGAGGTCGCTGTGCGGTTGATCGATCCGGGGCTCGGCGTGCAGTTCGCCATCGGCGAGTTGTCCTGGCTCCGCAGCGAGGCCTAGCGGGCCCGGTGTCGGTCGCTCGAACCGGCCCATCAATCTGAACATGGCAATCGCGCCGCCGAACAATGCGACTCCGACCAGACCTGAGCCGGCTTTGGTGCCCGCCAGTGCCACCCACACTCCGAAAAAGGTCAGCAAGGCGACCATGAGCGCGAGCGACGTCGTGCGCTGCTTGCCCAGACTGTCCTGGAATGACGAGATCACGGCGCCAACGAATGCTGCGCAGGCGATGATGAAAATCGCTGCCAAGAGCGAGGTGCCGTCGTGCTCGGCGGCGTCGACTTCCGCCTGGCGCAGCACGGCACGCTCTTGCGGCGTTGCCACGTGAATCTCCGAGATCGTGATCGGCTCAGCCGGTTGACGATCTCCAACGGTCGGTGTGTCGGCGATTGCTTTGACCACGCTGAGGCCCGCCTCGACGAAGCCGATGGAGGTGTAGTCGGGATCGAGTTGCGGGCTGTTGACGAGCACGATGACGATCGTGGGACTATCGCCGGGCTGACCACCGTCGTACACACTGAGTGCCCCGCGTAGGTTGCCAACCTTCTCCCGCTCGACCGGCAGGCCTGAAAGCTGCGCGGTGTCCGACTTGCCGGCCATCTGTACGTAATACCTCGGTTCGACTCGGGTCACGACCGTGCCGTTGAGGCCGCCGTCGGCGAGCGCGAGGAGAAACTGCTCGACGTGCTTCGGAGCGTTCTCCGGGGCGAGCGCGATCAGGATCGGCCCCTGCGGGGTCGACACGACGACGCGCGGATTCGTTTCGGGTGGTGTGTATGCAGCGCATGGGGAGGCGAACATCAGCACACCCAGACACGCCAAGCCGCCAATGCCTGCGAGGCGAGCGGCAAACCGCGCGCGCTTCATCGCCGACCACTGACGAGCCGCAACGACGATGACAGCGGTGATCGCGCTGCCGGATTCCGCAATCGCCAGATGACCCCGTCGACGAAGAAATGGTGGATCTGCACCGCAGCGAGCATGACGGCGGTGCTGAACACCAGCGGTTTGCCGAACTGACTGCCGAGGTGAGGCAGCGCCCAGAACAACGCGTACCCGCCGGCGATGTTGATCGCCATCCAGCGCGCTGATTCCGACCACACGTACTTCACCGATGGATCGCGCTGTCGCTCGGCGAGTCCTTCTTTGAGCTGCACGCTCCAGGCAATCAGCAGGTACTGCAGCGAATGGAAGAACGGCACCATGTAGCTGAACTGTCCCGCAGGGGTGGCGACGAACCAGACGTACTGCGTGAAGGCCGGTAGCACGACGATCAGTGGAACCCTGGGGCCGTTGTTGATGGCCTTCCACAGCAGCAAGGCAATCGTTGCGGCTAACGAGATCCACATCACCTTCGTCAGCATCTGCGGAAGCCAGACCGGCACACCGAGGGTGGGGTACTCCACGCCGTAGAAGGGGTTCACGTGCAGGCCGACCTCGGCCCACGCGCTCTGGACGGCGAAGGTCAAGAATATGAACGCGGTCAACGAATGGCGCAGCCACCCATCGATCACGAAGCCTGTTCTGCGGGCGTACACCATGGTGATACCCAATGTCTGCCCGGAGAAGTGGTACGGCGACCACAGCAGGTACAGCTTGATGAACAGTGGTGCGATTTCGTCAGGTGAGAGATAGCAACCGATCACCGCCGCAGTGAGGACCATCGGCGTGACGTAGCTGGTCAGCGGATACTGCGCAATGGAGGCGCGCGAGTGATACAGCCGGTAGTTGGTCGACGCGAAGTGCGGATAGTTACACACCCAGACGAGTGTTGCGGCGAGTGACGCGACCGATGGCGACGAGGCCAGCTCTGGGCGCATGCGGAAAATGGCGTAGAGCACCAATGATGCGCCGCCGATCAACATCACGTCGACGGGAGCGTTGACGAAGTAACGATCGGTCGGGCGAATCGTGACGCGCGTCTGCCTCGGTGTCAGCGTGCCCGTGCTCATCCCAGCGTCCCAGCCATACGAATTGTCTTAAGACTAGTCCTGCGTCGTTTGCCGTCCATCGGCGAGGCAGGAAATGGCCCATTTGGCCCACTCGGGTCGCACAGTCAACAGTGAGGGGATGCGGGCTAACGTGACCCGCACTGACGACGACAGGGGGACTCAATGCTGCTCAGCACCATGCAGGACTATCCGTTGACGATTCGACCAATCCTCGAACACGGACGCACGGTTCATGCCAACAGCAAGGTCATCACCTTCACAGGTGACGGGTACATCGAGTCCACGTTCGCCGAGGTCGCCAATCGTGCGGATCAGTTGGCCGCGGCACTGACCCGGCTGGGTATTCAGTCCGGCGACCGCGTCGGCACCTTCATGTGGAACAACCAGACGCACCTCGAGGCGTACCTGGCCGTGCCATGCATGGGTGCGGTGCTGCATACGTTGAACATCCGTCTCTTCCCTGACCAGCTCAGCTACGTCATCAACCACGCCAACGACCAGGTGATCATCGTCGACGCGTCGATCATCCCGTTGCTTGCCAAGGTCCGCGATCAGCTGACCTCGGTCAAGCACATCATCGTCAAGGGCGCAGGCGACACCTCGGCGCTCGGCGACACGCTGGACTACGACGCGCTGCTGGCAGCCGAGCAGACAGGCTACGACTATCCCGATCTCGACGAGCGCACCGGCATGGCGATGTGTTACACGAGCGGCACCACCGGCAATCCCAAGGGTGTGATGTACAGCCATCGCAGCACCTTCCTGCATTCGATGATGGTCACCTCGACGGCCAACGTCGCCCTTGCCGAAAGCGACCGGATGCTGGTGATCGTGCCCATGTTTCACGCCAACGCCTGGGGAACGCCGTACGCGGCGTGGATGGTCGGTGCCGACCTGGTCTTCCCGCAACAGTTTCTGCAGGCGGCGCCGCTGAGCCGGATCATCGAAGAGACACGCCCGACGTTGACGGGTGCGGTCCCGACCGTCTTGACCGATCTGTTGAACAACGGCCGTGCCGCCGATCTCTCGTCGTTGCGTCTGGTGATGTGTGGTGGGTCAGCGGTGCCACGAGCGTTGATTCAGGGCTACCTCGACGTCTTCGGGGTTCCCATCGTGCAGGGCTGGGGCATGACAGAAACCAGTCCCGTGTGTGCGATCGGTCATCCGCCGAAAGACATGGGCGAGGACGACGAGGTCACGTGGCGCACGCGAACCGGCCGAGTCTTGCCCGGTGTCGAACTTCGCATCACTGACGACAATGGGGCAACTGTCGCGTGGGACGGCGAATCACTGGGAGAGATCGAAGTGCGTGGGCCGTGGATCACGGGGTCGTACTACCTGGTCGACGATCCCGAGAAGTTCCACGATGGCTGGCTTCGCACAGGTGACGTTGCTTCGGTATCCGCGAATGGCTACGTGATGATCAGCGATCGGGCAAAGGACGTGATCAAATCAGGTGGCGAGTGGGTGTCGTCGGTCGACCTCGAGAATGCCCTCATGGGTCACCCGGATATTGCCGAGGCGGCCGTCATCGGTGTGCCCGACGAGCGATGGGACGAGCGTCCACTGGCGTGTGTGGTGCGCAAGTCGGATTCGCAGGTCACCGCGGCCGAGCTACGCAGCTGGCTAGCCGAGCGGACCGCAAAGTTCTGCCTTCCCGAACGATGGACGTTCATCGCCGAAGTCCCGAAGACCAGCGTCGGCAAGTTCGACAAGAAGGTGCTCCGCGCCCGGCATGCTGCTGACCAGCTCGACATCGAGAAGCTGGCCTAGCCAGCGGCTGCCAAGGCCGCAGCCAGAGGCTCTGCTTCGCGAGCGCGCAGATCGGCGTTGACGCGTTGACGTTCGAGCAACTGCTCGAGTGTCTTCACGGCCTGAGGGATCGGGTGCTCGGCAAAGAATCCCTGCACGTCGGCTACGAGGTGCGGCGTGGTCAGCGTCGTGATGGAGCCGACCATGCGCACAATCGTGTTGTTGGGGAATCGTTCGAGCAGTTCCGGCCACTGTCGGCGGACGTTCTCCCATGCCATCGAGCCGTGCTGTCTGTTGGCGATGCACCGATTCAACAGGAACGGTGCATCCTGAGTTTTCACATCGCCCGAGAGAGCGAGATCGATCGTGCGACGGATCTGATCTTCGGTCGGGAAATCGGCGAGGGCAAACATGAATCGCAGCTTGAGCTGCGGTGTCTCCGCCGTACGGAAACGCTCCACGTACTGGTCGAACTCGGCATCGGTTCCATTCGAGGCGACCGCTGTTGCGGCGGCGGCCGCCAACTCCGGGTCGGTCGAGTCGTCGGCGAGCATCTCGCGACAGCGTGCCTGGGCTTCGGCATCGTTGCCCTGCACCGCGAGGAGGTTGACCAGCAAGCCGCGGAGTTTGGAGGTGAGGTCGGACTCGCCTTCGGCAGGCGCCCAGCGGAGATCGACAGTGACGGGACGGACGAGGTCGGCGATGCGTTGTTGCAGCGCCGCGTATGCCGGCCCGTCGACGAGACGGCCGAGACCTCGCAGTCCCACTGCGATCGCCTGCCAGACCGCGAGGTCACGATCGCCTTGGAACGCTTCGACGAAGCCGAGAAAGTCAGCTGCGGCCAATCTCCCGGTGATGACGGCGTTCCACGCGTCGTCGACCAGGTTGTATCGCTCGATCACGCTCAGACCAATCAGGGCGTCGCCGTTGAGACGGGCGCGCAACTCGTCGTCGTACGCAACCCGCATGAACCCGTGCCCGCCGGCATTGACGACGACGGCAGCGTCGGGTGAGGGCAGGGCGATCCGCGCCTGAGCGGATTCGAGGAGCAGCTTCGACTCGACCCCATTGATCGACAGGTGGATCGGCACAACGAACAGCGTTGGGTCGTCGGTGTCGGCATAGGCGAACCGTTGCTGGTTCAACACCAGTTCGCTGCCGTCGAGACGAGCCGAGATCAATGGGTAACCCGGCTGCCAGATCCACGAATCCATCAACGTCCGCACCGGCACCGCGGGGTTGACCCTTTCGATGGCATCCCACAGGTCGCCAGTCTCGGTGTTGCCGTAGGCGTGAGTCGTCAAGTAGAGACTGATTCCTTGTCGAAACTCCTCGGTGCCGAGGTACTGCTCGAGCATGCGCAGCAGCGAGCCGCCCTTTTGATACGTCAGCACGTCGAACATTCCGTCGCAATCGGCTGGGGCCTCGACCGGAAATTCGACCGAGCGTGTGCTGGCCAACGAATCGGTCTCGAACGCCACGCTGCGCTCGAGGCTGAACGTTGTCCAGCGCAGCCACTCGGGCCGAAAGGCGTCGCAACACGCGATCTCCATGAACGTCGCGAAGGCCTCGTTCAGCCAGATCCCATTCCACCATCTCATCGTCACGAGATCGCCGAACCACATGTGGGCGACCTCATGGGCGACAACGTCGGCGACGTTCTGCAGCTCGTACTGCGTTGCAGTCTTCGGATCGGCCAGCAGCAGGCTTTCGCGGTACGTGATGCAGCCGAGGTTCTCCATCGCCCCAGCTGCAAAGTCGGGAAGTGCGAGCATGTCGACCTTGTCGCTCGGGTACGGGATGCCGTAGTACCTCTGGTACCAGCGCAGCGAGTAAGCGCCGATTTCGAGCGCGAACTCGGTGAGGTGACCTTTGCCGGGCACATGCACGACGCGTAGCGGAATGCCGTCGACATCGACCGGGTCGGTCGCTTCGAGCGGACCGACGACGAACGCGACGAGATACGTGCTCATCACCATCGTCGGCTTGAAGTGCACGACGTCCTTTCCGTCGTCACGGGCCAGTCGACCGACCTCGGGCCCATTGGAGACAGCCAGCAAGTCGGGCTCGACGACCAGCGTGATCTCGAAGACGGCCTTGAAGTCGGGCTCGTCGAAACACGGGAAGGCGCGTCGGCAATCAGTAGCTTGCATCTGAGTCGTTGCGATGACTCGTTCGACGCCGTCGGCGTCGCTGAACGTGCTGCGGTACCAGCCACGCAGCTTGTCGTTGAGCGTGCCGGTGAAGGTGATATCGATCACCGCGTCGCCGGCGTCGAGTGCGGACTCGATCACCAGCCGCTCAGCAACAGCATCGAGATGAAACGGAACCTCTGCGCCATCGATGCAGACCGAGGCGATCTCCAATTCGTCGGCGTTGAGCGCTACCGACTCGACCGGTTCGGTCGACGTCACGTCGATCGATACCATGCCAGCGAAGGTCGCACTGCCGAAATCCGGTTCGAGTGACAAGCGATAACGGCTCGGAACAACGGTGTGTGGAAGGCGGTAGGGGTTGTCGCTCACGGCAAGGAGCGTACCCGCGGCGACTGTGGCCGGTAACCTGCACCGTCGTGCCGGGAATTCGATATGACGTCGTCGGGATCGGCAATGCACTGGTCGATGTCATCGCTCATGCCGACGACACCTTCATCGGTCGACACGAGTTGGTAAAGGGGTCGATGACGTTGGTCGACACCGATCGAGCGCTGTATCTGTACGAGGCGCTCGGTGGTGCGATCGAGATGAGCGGAGGATCTGCCGCCAACACGATGTGCGGCGTCGCCTCGTTCGGCGGAACGGCGGCATACATCGGCAAGGTCAGCGACGACGAGCTCGGCCGAGTGTTCGGCCACGATTGCCGCGCCGTCGGCGTGCAGTTCCGCCCGGGCGCGCCGGCTGAGAGCACACCGACCGGTCGCTGCATCATCGTCGTCACACCCGACGCGCAGCGAACGATGAACACCTACCTCGGTGTGTCGTCGCTGCTGTGCCCGACCGACATC
>JANOJI010000249.1:0-4283 GCA_031408175.1 Ilumatobacteraceae bacterium | reverse complement strand
GCGCAGACGGTTGGCAACGAGCGTGCCACCGGTGCCACCGCCAAGGATGACAACCTTTCTCATGTCCCCCATAACAAGCCGCGCAGTCGGGCAATCACTAGGGTCAAACGACCCTTCGTGAACGGTGTGCGCCGCTATTCCCGCCTGTCGCCCACCGGCGGCGTCACAGTTCTGAGCGTCGCATCGCGCTGAGGCAAGGGAGGAAGCCTGGCTGCGGTGCCGCGGCGCGGCGGTGGGAATTCACGGTCTCGTGCTGCGTATCGACGCTCATAGTCCTTGCGAACCACCTTCTTCGGCTTGGCATGCATCCAGCCAGCGATCCATGTGGTCCACGGACCCCTGAAGTACGTCGGCGGGTGATACATGGCTCGGCGAGCCAGCAACGTTGCAGCAATGACGAGTCCGAGGAAGACGAGCACCATCGCCGGGTCGTCGATCACCTTGGCGGGCTCGATCGTGCGGACATATGGCACGACAGCGACCGCGAGCCCGGCGGATACACCCGCCGTGACGACCGTCCGCCACGATGGCACCGTTGGCCGAACGCCGATCGTGCCATCGGCAATGGCGAAGAGTAGGACGACTTCCATCACGAGGTAGAACGCCGACGGATTCACTCTCCCGGTCAATATGAAGACGACGTTCATCAGGAACGCCCATCGCAGGGCGAGCCGAAGGTGCTTCCCGAACCCGATCGCCAGGCCGCACCCGATTTGGGTGACCACCACGACGATTGCTACGACAGTCGCTGCGGGAGCGATGACGTGTTCCATGACAGGACGAAAGAACGGAAGCGCCTCGTCGTGTTGCGCGCCGAGGAACGTGCGCAGCCGAGTTCCGTTCCACCACTGCGGCTCGATGACCTTTTCGGCTCCGGCGCGTAGCCAGCCGGCAGCCAGGAAGATGCGGAGGGGAAGCAGAACCACGGCCGCGGTGAGATGGCCATGGTGGTGGGGCGATGATTGCGGCTGGGATGGCTGGAACGCAGTGTTCCGGCTGGCGGCGGAGCTGGGGCGCTCCCGGATGCGGATGTCATGGTCGGCGAGGTCGATCATGCAATCTCCTTCACATCAATGCCGTCCGCCGCTCATGACGAACAGATTATGACGAATATTACGGATACGTTGCGGAAAGAGACGCTTGGGTCATGCGGAAGGTTTCGAATCCAACCAGAGACAAGTGTCACGGAGGGGTCGTGAGCAGGTGTTTGGCGTGCTACTTTCTCGCATGTTGCACGATCTGATGAGTGAGTACCGCCGCGATGGGTTCGCGTTTCGTCCTGGCCTGCTGTCGGAGAACGAGGCCAAGGTCCTTGTACGCGAGACCGAGCGACTGCTGTCGGGGGAGCGACGGGCAGACCGGTTCCTGCTCGAAAAGGACGCGGCCACAGTTCGAACGATCGTCAACCCACATCTCTTCAGCGACGTCTTCGAACGGCTGATCTCCCATCCGACGTTGCTCGCCGCGGCACGGGAGTTGCTCGACGACGACGTGTACGTGTTCCAGATGGGCGTCAACAACAAGGCCAGCTTCAACGGCGATGTCTGGTTCTGGCATCAGGACTATCCCGGCTACCTGCACGACGACCACATCCCCACACCACGCATGGTCAACACCCTGATCTTCCTCGACGAGGTCAACACCATGAACGGCCCGCTGATGCTCGTACCCGGGTCGTTTCACCACGTTCCGGATCGGCCCGATGTATCCGACAAGGGCACGTCGTACTCGTTCCGTTATGCCGACATCCAGACGGTAGAAGACCTGGTCAGCACGGGTGGCATTGTGTCGCCCACCGGATCACCTGGCTCGACGATCTTCATGCATGTCAACACCTTGCACGGCTCGACCGCCAACCTGTCTCCCTGGCCGCGGCGAATGATCACCTTGACCTACAACGCGATGTCGAACAAGGCCACCAGCCCGAGTACACGTGCGAAACACATCGTGTACGACGATCGCGATCTATCGGCGTTGGCGCCGCTGCACGCGACCTGCTTGGAGGAGCTCGCCGACTCGGTGCTGTCTCCATGACTACCTCCGAATCAGTCGACGAACAATGCGCGTACGCCGATGCTCGGCCGACATGGGCCGAGGTCGACCTCGACGCAATCACGCACAACGTCGGGCTGATCCGCGAGCGTGCCGGTCGACCAGTCAAGCTGCTGGTACCCGTCAAGGCGAATGCTTACGGGCATGGCGCAGCGGTCGTCGGTCTGCACCTGGAGTCGCTCGGCGTCGATGGCCTTGCAACCGCCAATGTCGACGACGCGATCGCGATTCGCGAGGCGGGCGCGACGTTGCCGATCCTGCTCTACGGTGCGCAGCTGCCGTCGGGCAACGACTACCTGCTGCGGCACGACCTCACGCCGACCGTCTATTCGACCGATTCGTTGCAGTCGATCAGTGCCCTGGCCGCTGATTCACACCGGATCGTCAACGTGCACATCAAGGTCGATGCAGGCATGGGTCGGCTCGGTGTACGACTCGACCAGGCAGTCGAGTTTGCCCGTGAAGTGATGCATACACCGAACGTTCGGCTCGAAGGGGTGTACACGCACATACCGTTCTCGGATGAAAATGGTGAGGCATGGTCGCGCCGGCGTCTGCGAGCCTTTGTCGAGGTGGTGCGAACCATCGAGGCCGAGCACGGCGAGATCGACTTCGTTCAGGCCGCAGCGAGCTCGGTGTTCGCCCAGGGCCTCCCCGATTCACTCAACACCATCGCCGCCGGCCACATCACCTTCGGGTTGCACCCGATTGCCGGCGCCCGTGCGGAGCATGCAGGATTCCGTAAAGCGCTCGCGGCGCTTCGCGCCAGGGTGATCCACATCGGGCACCGCAAACAAGGTGACGACCTTCCCGGCACCGGCTCGGCCGGCCTCGAGGCCGATGCCACCGTCGGCGTGATCCTGCTCGGCTTGGACAACGGCTACCGCTCGGGACCTGCGGGTGCGGACGCGTACATGTTGTGCCACGGCCGCCGATGCCCTGTCCTCTCGGTCTCGGCCGAGTACGCCGTGATCGACCTCACCGATGTGCCGAACGTCGACGTTGGCGATCTCGTCACGGTGATCGGTCGCGATGGCGACGAGGAGATCGCAGTCGAGACCGTTGCCGAGCAACTGGGCGCGCCGAGTGCCGCTTACTGGATGGTCGGTCTGAAGAGCGTGCCATACCGATACTCGGGCATCGCTCCCTTCAGTGGCACCGCACGCGTGCCGTAGGCGCCGGCGCAGACCGCTAGGCGAAATGGGCCGACGAGTGAAGCGTCGATAGGAAATCCGCCTGCTCGAAGCCCGTGACGTGGGCGACCGCGATGCACTCCATCCAACTCGACCTCACGCTGGACGGATTGGCGCGAACTTCGTCGATCAGCGATTGCGAGAACGCTGATGGGAATTCATGTCGCGGCCACGCATCGAGCACAGCTCTCACCGCGTCAGCGGGGAGTTGCTCGGCGCCGACGCCCCGCACATCGATGCTGATTCCGCGGTTGGCGATTCGGGTCTCGACACTCTTTTGCGTGGCAATCGCGGTCGAGGCGTGTAACGCGATCACATCCCACACGTTCTCGGCTCGAGCCCTGTTCATGCCGGCATCCAGCAGCATCGCCCGTACGGCGTTTGCGCCGCGCATCTCGAATCGCTCAGATCCGGCGAATTGCTGCGACAAGCCCACATCGTGCAGCAGCGTGCCGATGTACAGCACCTCGAGGTCGGCATCGACGCGCTCCGCTTGCGCCGCGAGTGCGGCGAACTGGAAGCTTCGCTCGCAATGCGCCGCGATATGTGGTTCGCAGCTTGCGTGAACGAGGTCGCGTGCCTGGCGAGCGAGGTCCGTATCCGGCGGGCTGACCGTCCCCCGCGTCACGACCGAGCCTGATCCTGATTGCGCGGCTGACGTGCCGCGATGACCTCGATCTCGATGAGCCAGCGATCGTCCCAGTGATCGGTGAGCAGCACCGTCAGTGCCGGACGGCGGTCGCCGAGGACCTCGTTGCGTACCGCGCGGTTCTGCTTTCGGTAGCGGCGATCACGGATGTACATGGTGACCTTGGCCACATCGTCGAGCGTGAAGTCGGCGGCGGCCAGCGTGCGCTCGACATTGCGCCAAGCCAGGCGGGCCTGACTTGCGAAGTCGGTCGGTACCGAGCCATCGAGGTCCTCAGGTGTCTGCCCGCTGACGAACAGCAGCTCGGACCCCGATGCAACGATCGTGGCATGAACGAAGCTTGCCGCGGGTGCGCGAACACCAGGCACGTCGATGCCGCGATGGCTCGG
>JANOJI010000016.1:0-9363 GCA_031408175.1 Ilumatobacteraceae bacterium | reverse complement strand
GCGGCGCGCTCGCCTTCCTGATGGGCGTGCGCTGATGGCCAGCAAGGTGCAGCGTCAGCAAGTGATCGGAAAGCTGATCGGCAAGCACGCGGTGACGAATCAACCTCAGCTCGTCGATCTGCTGGCCGACGAAGGAATCGCTGCGACGCAGGCCACGGTGTCGCGCGATCTCGAGGACCTCGGCGCGGTGAAGGTTCGAGTGCCCGGAGGCGAGACCGTCTATGCGATCCCCGAGTACGAGCCGGCGCGCATTGCACCGGAGGATCAGTTGCGACGGGTGATGGGGGAGTGGGTTGCCGAGGTCAAAGTGTCGTCGAATCTGGTGGTCCTGCGCACGCCGCCGGGTTGTGCCCATGTCGTCGCCTCGGCCATCGACCGGTCGGGAATGACTGGATTGATCGGCACCGTGGCCGGTGACGACACGCTGATGTGCGTTGCCGAAGAGTCGTTCGGTGGGCGGGCCTTGGCCGATCACCTTCGCGAGCTGGCCGGCCTGTCGTGAGCGACGACGGGACACCTACGGGTAAAGCGCTCTGGCACGGCCGGTTCGAGGGCGGGCCGGCCGCAGAACTGATGGCGTTCACCGAGAGTCTGTCGTTCGATCGGCGGTTGTGGCCCGACGACATTGCCGGTTCTGTCGCCCACGTTCTCGGTCTCGCCCATTCCCAGATCATCTCCGGTGCCGAGGCTGATTCGATCATCGCTGCACTCGATCAGGTTTCTGACGAGATGAACGCCGAGACCTTTGTCTTCGTCGGCAGTGACGAGGACATCCACACGGCAATCGAACGTCGTGTCACCGAATTGGCCGGCGCGGCGGGCGCAAAACTGCACACCGGCCGCAGTCGAAACGACCAGTCGGCAACGGGGGTTCGTCGGTGGATGAAGGGCGAGCTCGTGTCCATCGCCCGACGAATCGTCGATCTGCAATCGGTGTTGCTCGACCGGGCACGTGCTGCCGGCGAGATCTACCTGCCCGGTTACACGCACATGCAGCGTGCCCAGCCTGTGCTGCTCTCACACCATCTGCTCGCCCACGGCTGGGCATTCGGCCGCGACGTCGAGCGCATCGTCGGCGCCCTCGATCGGGTCGACGTCTCACCGCTGGGCGCAGGCGCGTTGGCTGGTTCGTCGCTACCGCTCGACCCCGATTTCACTGCCCGCAAGCTCGGCTTTGCTGCTCGGTTCGAGAACTCACTCGACGCAGTCGGTTCACGCGATCACGTCGCCGAGGCACTCTTTGCCCTCACGATGGTTGCGATCAACCTGTCGCGAATCGGCGAGGAGTTCGTGCTGTGGACGACGGAGGAGTTCGGCTTCGCCCAGCTCGACGACGCCTACGCCACAGGCTCGTCGATGCTGCCGCAGAAGAAGAACCCTGATATCGCCGAGCTGGCACGCGGCAAGGCCGGCAGGTTGATCGGCAATCTCACTGGATTCCTGGCGACGATG
Source organism: Ilumatobacteraceae bacterium (assembly GCA_031408175.1). Taxonomy (GTDB): domain Bacteria; phylum Actinomycetota; class Acidimicrobiia; order Acidimicrobiales; family Ilumatobacteraceae; genus JAENVT01. The sequence continues at coordinate 7,911 of JANOJI010000016.1, read as the reverse complement.
AAGGGCCTCCCGCTGAGCTACAACCGCGACTATCAGGAGGACAAGGAGCCGCTGTTCGATTCCGTGGATCAGATCCGGCTGGGGCTTGGCGCCGTGACCGGGATGATCGCCACAGCGACCTGGGTGCCGGTACGCATGCAGGCTGCCGCCGATGCCGAAACTACTGCGGCAACAGATCTTGCCGAGTGGCTGGTGGTGCGTGGAACTCCGTTCCGCGAGGCACACGCGTTGGTCGGCGCGCTCGTCCGTCGGGCGTTGGCCGGCGATGGATCATTGCGGTCCTTGGTCGAGCGGGACCCCTTGTTGGGTGCCGACGCTGCCGCGCTGGTCGCACCAGGGGTGTCGGTCAAGCGACGGATCACACCGGGTGGCGCCGGTCCCGCCGCTGTCGCCGAGCAGATCAACCGCTTTGCCATGCACGTCGATCGGCTGCGTGCCGCACTCGCGTGAGGCGCCTCGGGCCACGTTTCCTCGGGCGAGACGCACCCGACGTCGCTCCCGACCTGCTCAACAAGCTGTTCGTCGTCGGGGCATCCACGTGCCGGATCGTCGAGGTCGAGGCGTACACCCAAGACGATCCAGCCAGCCACAGCTTTCGAGGATGCACCAAGCGCAATGCCGTCATGTTCGGCCCGGCCGGGCATCTCTACGTGTACCTCATCTACGGCATGCACCATTGCGTCAATATCGTGACGGGGCCAGAGGGAGATGGGCAGGCTGTGTTGATCCGGGCCGTGACATGTGCTGGCCTCGATCCCCGTTCGACCAATGGTCCCGGGAAGCTGTGCCGTCAGCTCGGTATCGACATGACGCTGAACGGCTCACCGGCGGGACTTTTCGACGACGGTATGCCACGACCGGCATCAGTGATCGGCACCTCACGGATTGGCATCACCAAAGCGGTCGAATGGCCGCGCCGCTGGCTGGTTGAGCGGTGTTGACTGATGGCTGGTTTGTCGATGGTTGGGTATGCCAATGTAGAAGTGTCAACCCGCCCGGCGACTCTGCTTAGGCAAACCTAACATCTAGTGATAGCGTCCGTTATATGACTCGAACCACTGCACTCCGAACCAGCATCGCCCTGCTCACAGGATTCAGCCTCGTCGCAGTGTCGTGCGGCGACGACGAAACTCCGTCCGCTGCCAGCGAGGTGGTTGCCGAGGCGGAAGCGGAAGACGGCCACCCGATTGTCGACGATGCCACGGTCACGAACGGCTTGGCGACGACCGGTGGCATTCTCACCGCAGCGGCGGCCACCCCAGACAATGCGGCGGCCGCCTGGGATCAGGCGCACGAGTCGTGGGAGACGTATGAGGGCACCATCAAGCAGAACCTGCCCGACAGCTATCTCGCCATGGAAGATGCGCTGGCCGCCTACGAGACAGCGGCAGAGGCCGGCGATACAGCGGCGCTCGCCGACGCTGCTGCAGACTTCCAGAGTGCGGCTGCGTCCTATCTCGCCGTCTATCCGGGCTGAGTGATGCGCCGACTGCTCGCTCTCGTCGTCGTCGGGCTGGCATGTTTCATGGTGGCCCCATCGATAGCGGGCGCGTCGGCCGGCTCGCGAGACGATGCCATCGAACTGCTCGATCGTACCCGTGCGTCAGTCGACGAAACGCTTGCGCTCATCGAGGCCGGCGACGGTGTTCGCGCCCTGGCCGAAGCTCGCTCCGGATACCTCTCGCACTTCGAACAGGTCGAGATCCCGTTGCGTATCGCGGACAACGATTTGACCATCGACGTCGAAAACCAGTTCGCCACGATTCGTACGGCGATTTCTGATGGCAAGCCCCTCGATGAGATCCGCGACCAGGTCGTGGTGCTTCGAGGCATGCTCGATGATGCCGAACGCAAGCTCACCGAAGCCGGCGTCGGCGCGCCCGCACTCATCGCTGGACAGTCGTTTCTGATTCTGTTCAGGGAGGGCTTCGAGGTCGTCCTACTCCTCGCGGTGCTGGTCGGATATCTCGAGGCGGCACGCAGCCCGCAGTACATCAGGCCGATCCTGGCCGGGGTCGCTCTCGCCGCGATTGCTACGGTCATCACGGTGCTGTTGATGCCCATGCTCTTCCGTTTGTTGCCCGTGGGCAGGGAGGTGTTGGAGGCCGTGGTCGCCCTGGCCGCGGTCGCTGTGTTGTTCTACGTGTCGTTCTGGCTGATCGCCCGTCTGGAGCAGAAGCGGTGGATGGAGTTCGTTCGCGCCAGGCTGTGGAGCGCGATCAGCATGGGGTCCACTGCGTCGCTTGTGGCGGTCGGGTTTACTGCCGTGTACCGGGAGGGTTTCGAGACTGCCCTGTTCTACCAGTCACTGTTGACGTTCGGCGAGGGACTCGGACGCTACATATTGCTGGGGATTGGGTTGGCGCTCATTGCCCTTGCCGCCGTTGCTCACGTCGTGTTCGCGCTCGGGCGCAAGCTGCCGGTGCGCAAATTCATGAACACGGCCGTCGCTCTGGTCATGGCAACGTCGGTGGCCTTTCTGGGCAATGCCCTCAACACCTTGCAATCTGCCGACGTGCTCACCTACCGCAGAACAAGTTCACCACGGTTGCCGATCTTCCTGTCGGAAGCAACGGGGATCTGGCCGACTGTTCCGTCGCTCGTGGGCCAGGCCGCGTTGACACTCGTCTACCTGTTCGGGGCTGCGTATGTGTTCGTCATCAAGCCGCGCCTCGCCCGGCGGGCCTCCACGTCGATGCAGACCGCTACTGCCTGAACGTGGCGTCAAGGTTGAGAGTGGGCGTGGATGTCGGTGGGACGTTCACCAAGGCCGTCGCCGTTGACCTCACCACGTTGCAGATCATTGCCTCGTCGGTGGTCCCCACGACCCATGGAGAACTCGGTGGTGTTGCCGCGGGAGTCGTACGGGCCGTGGCTCAGATCGCGGCCGACGTCGGCGCCGATCGGATTGAATTGGTCACTCACTCGACGACGCAGGCCGTGAACGCGCTCCTAGAAGGTGATGCCGGTGTGGTCGGCGTGATCGGGATGGGTCGCCGTCCCGACTTGGCCAGGGTGGAGAAGCGAACGAGGTTGAGCAGCGTCGAATTGGCGGCCGGAAAGCGCCTGCGCGTTCGGTATCGCTTCTTCGACGTCACCGACGGGTTACCGACCGATTCGATCCGCAGCGCGCTCGAGGAGTTTCGCTCGGCGGGGGTGTCGGCGGTTTGTGTTGCCGAGGCCTTCTCGCCCGACGACATGACGAACGAGACGGCGGTTTCAGCCATGGCCCGAGAGGCAGGTCTGCCCGTGTGCGCTTCCACCGATCTCAGCGGGCTGTACGGCCTCGAGCTCCGTACGGTCACCGCTGCTCTCAACGCCTCGATCCTCCCCATCGCGGTCAGCACGGCCTCATATGTGGACGCAGGTGTTCGTGCCGCTGGAATCGCCGCACCGGTGATGGTCATGCGCAGCGACGGAGGTGCCACGGACCTCGACGGCTTCAGCGCTGCTCCTGTTCGCACGCTGTACTCGGGACCGGCGGCATCGGTCGCCGGTGCGTTGCGCTACACCGGAGTGAGAGATGCCATCGTCATCGAGGTGGGCGGCACCTCGACCAACGTCGCCGCGATCCGAAACGGACATCCTGCGCTGTCGTATGTGCGTGTGGCCTCGCACGCCACAGCCTTGCGCAGTGTTGACGTGCGCGTGATCGGCGTGGCCGGTGGCTCGATGCTGCGCACTCGTCGCAATCGGGTGTACGGCGTCGGTCCACGCTCGGCCCACATCGCCGGCCTGGAGTACGCCTGCTACCTCGATCCCGAACTGGTCGCCGCGGCCCGCGTCGAGATTCGTTCAGCGATGCTGGATGATCCGGCCGACTATGTCGTGCTGCGCACGGACACAGGACTGTGTGCTGCGTTGACCACGACCTGCGCAGCAAATGCATTGGAGCTGACCGACGTCGGCGACTACTGCTACGCACCTGCGAGCGCGGCGACGGTGGCCTTCGAAATGGTCGGTCGGCAGTTCGGGATCGACGGGCGAGTCGTTGCCGAGCAGATGCTGATGGCGGCCAGTGACGCGGTGTGCGAGTTGAGCCTGACCGTCGCCAAGTCATCGAAGCTGACCAACCCGTCGATCGTCGGTGTCGGTGGCGGTGCGGGGGCGCTCGCCCGCCATGTGGCCGCGCGGCTGGGCTGGCCGATCGTCATACCCGAGCATGCCGAAGTGATCTCCTCGATCGGCGATGCGCTTTCGTTGATTCGCGCCGAACGCGAGCGCACGGTTCCGCAGCTCGACACGGCAACACTCGAAGCGATGATGGCCGAGGTCGAAGCTGAGGTGATCAACGCCGGTGCGAGCCCGGCCAGTGTCGAGGTTCGTGTCGAAGAAGTCGCAGAGCGGTCGACTGTCCGGGCGATAGCGACGGGCGCCGTTGGCTTGTCTGCAGGGGCGCTTCCCGGGCGTCACGAAGTCGCGGTCGGCGACGTGGCAGCCGACGCGGCCGGCGCACGCGTCGACGCCATTGGCGCCTATTTCGTTGTCAGCACCGATGCTGCTATCGCTGTGCGCGATCGCTACGGCGACGATGTGATTGCAATCGAGGGCGAACGGGCGATGGCCGAATCGCTTGCCGAGACAATCGAGCGGCTCACTCGATATCGCGGCCCGGTGACGCTGCGCCCGACCGTGTGGATCATCGATGGCAGCAGACTGATCGAGCTCACCGGCGTTGGAACGAACCTGGAGCCCTACGCGGGCCGCAACGACGTGACATACCTCGTAGGAAGGCAGCGGTCATGACCCTGTACATCTCGACAGCTCGGCGGCAACGTCGCACCATCGCCTGGGCGGTGGCAGTCGGGCTGGTGACGTTTGCCCTCGGCCTGCTGCTGGGCCGCGAACAGATACCGTCGATCGACAAGCGTGTCTCGTCGGTGCAGGCGAATGCGATCGATATTGCCACTGGCGTCGAGCGACTCGATATCGAGTACGAGCAGGCGCTGGTGGCGAGCGGCGTCGACACGGTGACCGCCGGGGTGGTTGCACCCCTCGACTCTCTCCGCATCCGCCTACAACGCACCATGGATGACGCTCCGTGGCTTGCAGCGTCGCAACGACAGGCTCTCCTCGACTCGATTGCCGAATTGCGTTCAGGCGCCATCGACCGTATCTCGCTCGATGACTTCCGCAGTAGGTCACATGTGACCGGCGAACTCGTGCGCACGTTGTTCGGAGCGGACTGAGACGCCGAAGCCCGAAACTGATGTGCGGTTTCGATTGGGCGAGCTGGCAACATGAACGGCGATGGATCTGCTTTCCGAACTCGACGCCCGCGGCCTCGTTCACGACACCACCGATCGCGCCGCTCTGGCTGCCCGACTCGCCAAGGGCAACCTGGGGCTGTACATCGGGTTCGATCCGACAGCCGATTCGTTGCATGCCGGTCACCTCGTCGGCCAATTGTTCATGCGTCGCTTCCAGTTGGCCGGGCACCGCCCTTTCCCGCTGGCCGGTGGGGCTACCGGCATGGTCGGCGATCCGGGTGGGCGAAGCGAGGAACGCAATCTGCTCGACAACGACACCCTCCGGCACAACGTCGAGTGCATCAAGGTGCAACTGACCAAGCTGCTCGACTTCGAGCCGGGTCCGTTCCAGGCGACGTTGGTGAACAATGCCGATTGGACGCACCCCATCACGATGCTCGAATTTCTCCGCGATGTCGGCAAGCACTTCACCGTGAATCAGATGATCGCCAAAGATTCGGTGCGATCGCGCATCGAGAGTGAGCACGGCATCTCGTACACCGAGTTCAGCTACATGCTGCTGCAGGCCAACGATTACCGCCACCTCTACGAGCATCACGATGTCGAACTGCAGGCCGGCGCCTCCGACCAGTGGGGCAACATCGTTGCCGGGGTCGAACTGATCAGGCGCAAGCTCGGTCGTCAAGCCTTTGCCATGACCCACCCACTCATGACGCGAAGCGATGGCGCCAAGTTCGGCAAGTCGGTCGGTGGAGCAGTGTGGCTCGACCCGGCACGAACATCGCCGTATCAGTTCCGTCAATTCTGGATGCAGTGCGACGACGACATGGTCGGCACCTACCTGAAGATGCTGTCGATGCGTTCGCTCGCCGAGATCGACGACGTGATGGCCCGACATGCCGCCGCACCAGAGAAGCGGGCCGCTCAACGGGCTCTTGCCGACGAGATGACTTCGCTGGTGCACGGCCACGACGCCGCAGCAGCGGCCAGGGGCGCCGCCGAGGTACTGTTCGGTGCCGATCCGACCGGCGCGTCGCAGGCTGCTCTCGAGACCGTGGCGGCCGAGGTACCGATGATCGCGCTGCCCGATCCACTCGAGGGCTCGCGGGTTCACGAGCTGCTCGTTCAAGCTGGCGTTGCCAAGTCCAACAGCGAGGTGTCCCGACTTCTGGGCCAGGGCGCGGTTCGGGCGGGAAATCGTGTGCTCGACGTCGACGGCCTCCTGAGCACATCGGACCTGCTCAGAGGGCAGTTCCTGCTGCTTCGCAAGGGTAAGCGCGAGTTCGTCGTCGGAAAATCTTTGACAGAAGGTTGACGCTTCCATCCCTGCTAGATAGTGTTGCTACTCGCCTCGCACGGCCGTTTCGGCCCGCGAGACCAGGCACCAACAGCGGGCTTCGGCCCCTGCGTGCCAGCGCTACGACATCGTACTTCGTGCGGTGTCTCGGCTCCTTGAAAACGGAAGAGAAGACTGAACGCCAATGCGGGCAGCGATGGAACAACCCTGATCTTCGGAGCGGGGTTGGACTAGACGCTGTCTTGTCAATTCACAAGTCGCCCGGGTCCCAACCCGGAGCGCAAATCAAAAAAGTCAGATGAGTGCTATCAACACAGGTTTTTCCCCTGTGATGCGCTCAGCTCAAAACAGATCGCGTCGAGCAAGATCCTGAGGGAGTCACATCCTTCGGTTGATGGCTTGGCCCGGTTTTTGTTGGAGAGTTTGATCCTGGCTCAGGACGAACGCTGGCGGCGTGCTTAACACATGCAAGTCGAACGAGATCCATTCAGTAGCAATACTGATGAAGATCTAGTGGCGAACGGGTGCGTAACACGTGAGGAACTTGTCCCGGTCTCTGGGATAACAGTTGGAAACGACTGCTAATACCGGATGACGTCGGAACTTCGCATGGAGTACTGACGAAAGGGTTACTGGATCGGGAGAGCCTCGCGGCCTATCAGCTTGTTGGTGGGGTAATGGCCTACCAAGGCATCGACGGGTAGCTGGTCTGAGAGGATGAACAGCCACACTGGAACTGAAACACGGTCCAGACTCCTACGGGAGGCAGCAGTAGGGAATCTTGCGCAATGGACGAAAGTCTGACGCAGCGACGCCGCGTGAGCGATGAAGGCCTTCGGGTTGTAAAGCTCTGTGGGGAGGGAAGAATAAGGGTGAGTTAATAGCTCATCTGATGACGGTACCTCCTTAGCAAGCACCGGCTAACTCTGTGCCAGCAGCCGCGGTAAGACAGAGGGTGCAAACGTTGTTCGGAATTACTGGGCGTAAAGCGCATGTAGGCGGCCGCGTAGGTCGGATGTGAAAGCCCTCGGCTCAACCGAGGAAGTGCATTCGAAACCGCGTGGCTGGAGTCCCGGAGAGGAAGGCAGAATTCCCGGTGTAGGGGTGAAATCCGTAGATACCGGGAGGAATACCAGTAGCGAAGGCGGCCTTCTGGACAGTGACTGACGCTGAGACGCGAAAGCGTGGGGAGCAAACAGGATTAGATACCCTGGTAGTCCACGCTGTAAACGTTGTGCACTAGGTGTCGGGGGTATTCACCCCTCCGGTGCCGTAGCTAACGTCTTAAGTGCACCGCCTGGGGAGTACGGCCGCAAGGCTAAAACTCAAAGGAATTGACGGGGGCCCGCACAAGCGGTGGAGCATGTTGTTTAATTCGATGCATCGCGAAGAACCTTACCTGGG
>JANOJI010000010.1:0-4461 GCA_031408175.1 Ilumatobacteraceae bacterium | reverse complement strand
CGCCCATGTACCTGCTGCGGCGCCAAGGCCCTGCGAACCGGTCGTGACCGGACCATCGGGACCAACGTCGGGCCGGCTTCCACCCGTCACCCTCCCTTTCACTCTCACTCTCCCGCCATGCCCGCCATCCTCTACACCGTTCGCTCCACCTGCCGTGATGTCCAGCAGCGCGGCCGCTACCTCGCCTGGCTGGCGCCCAATCACCTGCTGCAGGTGAAGGCCGGCGGGGCCCACGGCGTGCGGGTGGTGCTGCCCGACCTCGACGGGCGACGGGCTGGGCGGCATCGCGGGAGTGTCACACAGGGGGTGCGGCACCGTATACTCGCGCCTCACGAGACCCGTGCCTCGAAGGTCGACTGCGATGTCGGCGCCGGTCTCTTGCTGGATGGTGTTGATGACCTTGCCCTTCGGGCCGATGACCTCACCGATCTTGTCCATCGGGATCGTGATCGAGATGATCTTCGGCGCCGTGGCGGCAACTTCGGCACGAGGCTCGGCGATGCATGCATTCATGTTGGCCAGGATCTCAGTGCGAGCTTCCTTGGCCTGGTCGAGCGCGGCGGCCAGAACGTCGGCGGGGATGCCTTCGATCTTGGTGTCGAGCTGCAGGGCCGTGATGTACTCGCTGGTTCCCGCCACCTTGAAGTCCATGTCGCCGAATGCGTCTTCGGCGCCGAGGATGTCGGTGAGGGTCGTGTACTTGCCTTCGGCATACACGAGGCCCATGGCGATACCGGCGACGGCAGCCTTGATCGGCACACCGGCATCCATGAGGGCCAGTGAGCCGGAGCACACCGACGCCATGGACGTCGAACCGTTGGAGGCCAGCACTTCGGCCACGAGGCGCAGCGTGTAGCTGAACTCCTCCTGGCTCGGCAGCACCGGCAGCAGTGCACGGGCGGCGAGCGCTCCGTGACCGATCTCGCGGCGCTTCGGCGAACCGACGCGACCGGTCTCACCATTGGCCCACGGGGCCATGTTGTAGTGGAACAAGAAGTACTTGTGGGTCTCCGGGCTGAGGGTGTCCATCAGCTGGTTCATACGCGGCATGGCCATCGTCACGACGTTCATGACCTGGGTCTCACCACGCTGGAACAGCCCGGTGCCGTGTGCGGTCGGCAACACGGTGACTTCGCTGCTGAGCGGACGCAGGTCACGAGGACCGCGACCGTCGATGCGCAGGCCCTCGTCGACGATCCGCTTGCGAACCGCCTTCTTGGTCAGGCTGCGAACGGCCTCTTTCACTTCACGCTCGCGACCGGCGAAGTCGGAACCCTCGCCACACAGCTTCTCGATGGCTTCAGCCGCTGCCGCATCGGTGGCGGCATTGCGATCGGCCTTGGCGCTGATGGTGATGGCCTTGGCCACACCGTCGGCGGCGATCGACGCGACTGCGTCGAACACATCCTGGGTGTAGTCGAGCTGCGGTGTGTAGGTCATCGGCACGATCGGGCCGTGGGTGGCAATCACCGAGGCGACCAGTTGGCGCTGCAATGCGATGGACTCCTTGATCCACACCTTGCAGGCGTCGAGCCCTCCGGCGAGCACTTTCTCGTCGACCTTGGGCGCTCCGGCTGCGTAGTACTCGAAGCTCTTGGCGGTACCGCCGGCCTCGACCATCATGATCGCCACGTCGCCGTTGTCGAGCTGACGACCGGCCACGACGAGCTCGAACGTGCTGGCGTCACCCTCTTCGTAGGTCGGATGGGGAATCCACTCGCCGGTCTGGCTGTGGGCGATGCGCACAGCACCGATCGGGCCATCGAACGGGATGCCCGAGATCATCAACGACGCCGAGGCTGCGTTGATGCTGAGCACGTCGTGCGGATTGGCCATATCGGCGCCCAGGACTGTGAGTACGACCTGGGTCTCGTTGCGGAACCCCTCCGGGAAGGCGGGGCGCAACGGGCGATCGGTCAGGCGGCAGGTGAGGATTGCGTCCTCGGTAGGCCGACCTTCACGACGGAAGAACGAACCTGGCACCTTGCCGGCTGCGTACGCACGCTCTTCGACGTCGATCGTCAGGGGGAAGAAATCCGTCCCCGGACGCACGTCTTTGGCGGCATTCGCCGTGGCCAGCACGATGGTGCGGCCAATACTGGCGAGCACCGCTCCCTGGCTTTGCTGGGCAAACTTCCCTGTCTCGAACGACAGGGTCTTGTCAGTACCCGAAACTGGGCCTGACACTCGAATGGCTTCTGCCATTGCGAGCTCCTTTCAGTTGTCGGCGTACATCCTGCACGCCGTGTGAAGGAGCAGCCGGCCGGTTCCCAGTCGGCAACCCCGCCGCCCAGGTGCGGGGCTCTCGACTGACAACCGACTTGATTGCTGCTCGGATTAGCGGCCCGACGGGCCTATGTGACAAGGGCCGAGCCGTGAGGCCCGGCCCAAGAATTGTTGGCGACTAGCGACGCAAGCCGTTCTTCTGAACGATCTGACGATAGCGCTCGACGTCGATGTTGCGAGCGTAGTCCAGCATTCGACGGCGACGGCCGACCAGCATCAGCAGACCACGACGGCTGTGGTGGTCTTTCTTGTGATCCTTGAGATGCTCGGTGAGCTGGTTGATCCGGGCAGTAAGCAGAGCAATCTGCACTTCCGGTGAACCGGTATCGCTGTCGTGCACCTTGTGCGCGTCGATCGTGTCCTGTTTGGACATGTCATGCCTTCCTTGGGTTGGAGGTCGCGCCCCGACTCGTGAGAATCAGTTCGCATCGCGCCAGAGGGTCAGCCCTGACGGACCTGCCCATGATAGCGGCGGGCCGGTCAATTGCCGACGTTTGTACACTCGCACCAATGTTCACCGGGATCATCGAGGAATTGGGCACGGTGAAAGGCATCGACATGGTGCGCACAGAATGGGGAGACGGTGCCCGATTGAGCATCGCCGCGCGCAAGGTGTTGGATGGGTCGTACCTCGGCGCGTCCATCGCCGTCAACGGTTGCTGTCTGACGCTGGTCGACCGGGGCAACGACAGCTGCGGCGATTGGTGGGCCACCGACATGAGTGTCGAGACGCTGCAGCGCACATCGCTGGCCCGCCTTCGCCCAGGAGACCGGGTCAATCTCGAACGCCCGATGGCGCTGGGAGAACGACTCGGGGGCCACCTCGTACTCGGACACGTCGATTGCCTGGGCGAAATCGTCGCGCCGGCGCCCGATCTCGTCGTGCGCCTGCCAGTCGCGCAGATGCGCTACCTCGTCGAGAAGGGCTCGATCTCCGTCGATGGCATCAGCCTGACCTCGTTCGACCTGACCGCCGACACGTTCCGAGTTGCAGTGATCCCTCATACCGCTGACGTGACCACATTGGGCGCACTGGCGACCGGAGCGGTGGTGAACATCGAACTCGACATCCTCGCCAAGCACGTCGAGCGATTGTTGGAACCGTATCGACCATGACGAGTGCCGTCTCGTTGCGAGGACTACGCAAGTCGTTTGGTGCTCTCGAAACCATCTCGGGGATCGATCTCGAGATCGAGCAGGGCTCCTTCGTGAGCGTGATCGGCCCGTCGGGGTGCGGCAAATCGACATTGCTGCGCGTGGTCGCCGGCCTCGAGCCGGCAAGTGGCGGAGAGGCATTGGTGAATGGTGAACCGGCCGCCGAGGCGCGGCGTCACAAACAGGTGGCGATGGTGCCGCAGCACCCCGGTCTGCTGCCGTGGAGAACCGTCCGGACCAATGCTCGATTGCTGCTCGACGTCAACAGCAAAGCCAACCGCTCGACCACCAGCGATCCGCTCGAACTGTTGGAACGAGTGGGACTCGGTGCATTCCTCGACGCGCGTCCGCACGAACTCTCGGGCGGCATGCAACAGCGCGTGGCGCTGGTTCGGGCTCTGGCCCTCGGTGCACCGCTACTGGCGATGGACGAACCGCTTGCCGCTCTCGATGAGATCACCCGATCGGAGATGCGCGGGCTGCTCAATCAGTTGGTCGAGGGCCGTGGCGTGACGACGCTGTTCGTCACCCACTCGATCAGCGAAGCCGTGGCGCTCAGCGATCGGGTTCTGGTCAGCTCCGCTCGGCCGGCGAGAATCCTCGCCGACATCAACGTCGACCTCGCCCGGCCACGTTCCGACGAGGTCGACGACGATCCGCGATTCTTCGAACTGTGCACACAGGTCCGGCACGCGCTGTTGGAAGGAGCGCGTGCGTGAACCGCACTCGCTACTTCGCGCCGATCATTGGGTTGGCCCTGTTCTTCAGTGCGTGGGAGGCGTTGGTGCGCATCTTCGACGTCCAGTCCTTCGTTCTGGAATCGCCGAGCCGAATCGTGCGATACATGGCGAAGTTTCCCGACGACTACTTCAGGGCCGCGCTGACCACCATGCAGCACGCCACGCTCGGTTTTGCCATCTCCGTCGTCGTTGCCCTCGTTGTGGGGGCGGCGATGGCTGCATCGAGCTTCGTGGAGTACGCAACCCAGCCCGTCCTGACGCTGATCGCTGTCACACCCTT
>JANOJI010000231.1:0-3288 GCA_031408175.1 Ilumatobacteraceae bacterium | reverse complement strand
CTTCACGCCGTACTTCTCCTCGAACGACGTGACGAGGTCGGGGCTGACGTAGGAGTCGTAGTTGAGGATGCGCAGCGGCCCGGCTTCGGGCGCCAGGCCATCCACGATCGCGTCGACCTGTTTCTCGGAGCCACCGCCGTCGTCACCACACGCCTTTAGCAACGGCACACCGCACGCCAGCGCGAGCCCGAGGCGAGCCGAGCCTCCGATTGCCTGTCGACGAGTAAAGCTGTCCAATGGTCCTCCCCCGGGTACGAACGCGATCAGGTTAGTCGGTCATGTGATTACGGTACGTGGCGAGGAAATCGGCGATCAGAGAGTCCTGCGGGGCCAGCACGCCGTGATCGAAGTATCGTGAAGCGACACCGCGCTGAACGCGCTCTGACACGTCGTAGTCCTGCTTGCCGACCAACTCGCTGAACTCGACGATCTCGCTGGGATCAAAGCCAGGTGCGTCGATCGTGTCGGCCGCGAACAGATACTCCATCACCACGGTCGTCTCGCCGGCACGCTTCGGAAACATCGACGACACGATCACGCAGGTGCCGGTGACGTCGATGAACATGTTCGGGAAGACCGTTGCCCCGTAGTAGGACTCGGCCTCTTCGGCGGGCATGTGTGGCAGCACCGGAAGGTTCGACCGACCGGTGAGGCTGAAGCTGTTGCCGCGAATGCTGACGCCGCCATCGGGACGGTCCGGATCGACGACCGAACCGGTCTTGTACACCGGAACGATGTCGACCAACTCGGGATGCACCCACGAGCAGTGCAGGCATTCCTGATAGTTCTCGACAAGAATCTTCCAGTTGGCTCGCACATCGGTCGACGTGGTGACGGCCGTACGCAGGTCGCCGAGCTGGAGATGCTCGAACAGCTCGACCGAATCGAGACCGGCGGCGAACGAATCGCGCAATTTCGTCGGCTCGGGCGAGAGATTGACGAAGACGAACCCGTGCCAAACCTCGCACGCGACACTCCACAATGACAACGAATCACGATCGACCTCATCTGCGGCGAGGTGCGGAGTGCCGATCAAACGGCCGTCGAGCGAGTACGTCCAGGCATGGTACGGACAGGTGATTCCGGCCTTCGACCCCGGCCCGTTCTCCTCGCACAATCTCGCGCCGCGGTGGCGGCAGACATTGGCATGGGCGTAAAGACGACCTTCGCGGTCCTTGACCAGCAGCACACTCTCACCGGCAATGTCGGCGACGAATCGGTCGCCGGGCGCGAGTCGCTCGTCGCGGCAGACGTAGAACCATGATTGGTGGAAGATGTGGCTGCGCTCCCGGTCGTACACCTCGTCGGACGTGTACTCGCGACCGGTGAGCGTGGAGATGAGCTGGCTCGATGTCATGTTTCGCTCCTGCTCAGTAGAATCCGCCGGTGGCGTACTCGTGAGAGTGACCATCGGATGAGGCGACCAGTGCGGCGAACCGCTCGACGTTCCCGCAGAACCGGTCGACGTCGACATCGGTGTGCTGCGGCGAAATTGTCCACTGCTCGCTCTTGCCCCATGGCGCCATGAAGACGCCGCCGTTGTGCTGCACGAGGAAGTGCAGATGGCTGAGCCCGGTGTCGACCGCCAGGAAGTCGCGGAGGTTGCGGGCCGGGGTCGCATTGAACACCAGCGAGCCCTTGAACGAATAGGCGTAGCCATAGCCCGGTACACCGTGCCGCTGCAACGCGGCCTTGGATCGATCGAACATCGCCTGCGAACGGACAGCGGCTTGACGGTAGGCATCGTCGGTGAGCACCTCGGTCAGCATCGCCCGCGCTGCGGCCATCGTCAGAGGGTTGCCGTTGAACGTACCCACCTGGTCGTAGCGGCCATCGACGATCGCGTCCATCACCTCGTGGGTGCCGCCAATTGCGCCACATGGAAGACCGCCACCCAACGCCTTGGCCAGGCAGACGATGTCGGGAGTGACGCCGAACAGTCCCGTAGCCCCGCCAGGGTGCACGCTGAGCCCGGTCTTGACCTCGTCGAAGGCCAGCAGCACGCCATATCGGCGAGTCAGTCGACGGACACCCTCCAGGTACCCTGCGTCGGGTGGGATGATGCCGGCGTTCATCATCATCGGCTCCATGATCATCCCGGCAATCGAACCCTGGTTGGCGTGCAGCACACGTTCGAGGGCGTCGAGATCGTTGAACGGAACCAAGTGCACGAGGTCGGCCATCGCCTGTGGAACACCGGCAGCGGCGACGCGGTACGGGTGATCGGCCGGACCGAGCATGTCGAGGTTGCGCCATTGCGAAACCATCACTGCGTCGTGATGGCCGTGATAGCTGCCTTCGATCTTGATGATCTCCTTGCGGTCGGTGACAGCACGCATGAGGTGAACGGCGTCCATCGTCGCCTCGGTACCAGAGTTGTTGTAGCGCCAGAGCGGCAATCCGAATCGGCGTGACAGATCGCGGGCGACGACGATCGAGTCGTCGGTGGGCTGGGCGAAATGGGTACCCTGGGTGACGCGTCGCTGCACTGCTTCGACGATGGCCGGGTTGGCATGGCCGGCGACCATCACGCCGTACCCGCCGTGCAAGTCGACATACTCAGTGCCGTCGACGTCCCACACACGCGAACCACTACCGTGGCTGACCCACACAGCGGCTGGGCGGGAGATCATCCAGTTCGATGTCGCCCCGCCAGCAAGTACCTCGGAGGCTTCCTCGCTTCGAGCAATCGATTGAGGCATCCGCGCCAGGAAACGGCGCTCCTCCTCATCGATCAGCGAATCGATGGTCACGGTCTTGCTTTCGATGACGGCCATTGCGGCCACTTCCTTTTCTGTTGCTGACTGCGTCAGTTGCTCGGTCACTGACTGGTGAGTCAGTGATACTGACTGACCAGTCTACTCGATCGGCGACCGGCCCGTGAACCCGGCCGCATCGAGCGTTTCGCCTGCCCTGTCTGTTGCGGCAATACTGTGGTCGATGACCACAGAGAGTGCTTTTGTGCCGGTGGTGGACCGCATGCGACGCGACACCGCCGACCGCAACCCAACATCGCGCGCCCAGCACGAGCGGGCCCGCGCCGTACTTCCCGGTGGGACGACACGCACGATCCTGCATCACGCACCGTTCCCGCTCACCTTCGTGAGCGGTGATGGAGGCACCTTGACCGATGCCGATGGGCACACATACGTCGACCTCGTCGGCGACTACACCGCGGGTCTGCTCGGCCATTCCGAGCGGCGCGTACACGCCGCCGTCGCAGAGGCATTGGCCAACAACACCAGTGTCGGAGGAGTGCATCCCGCCGAGATCCGATTCGCCGAACTG
>JANOJI010000611.1:0-2173 GCA_031408175.1 Ilumatobacteraceae bacterium | reverse complement strand
GCGAGGCGCGCCGGCAGGATCAGCCAACCGCCCGGACACGGCACGATCCCGCCCAGCGTCTTATAGGGAAGCCTCGAGACAACCATGAGTTGGAGGTATCACACGCCGACGAGTTGGCCGGAACCGGTTGACGCGGCCTGGCCGGCAGCAACCGTTGCCTCCGCCTGCATCTGCGAGCGCTGGGTTGCAGCCTGCGCCATGATCTCTTTCGGATAGGCGCTGGCACTAGCGGCCGTCTCGAAGCTGATGATGCCACTGGCCACCAGGCGGGCGAGGTCCATCTCGATGGTCTGCATACCCTCTTGCTGGCCGGAGATCATCGTGTTGCGCAGCTGGCGAGTCTTGCCTTCACGCAGCAGGTTGCGCACGGCGTCGTTGCCGAGCAGCACCTCATATGCAGCAACGCGACCGCCACCCTCTGCGGGCAGCAATCGCTGGCTGATGACGCCCTGCAACGAGCCGGCCAGCATGATCTGGATCTGGTCGCGACGCTCGGGCGGGAATACGTCGACGATACGGTCGAGAGCCTGCGAGGCGTCGTTGGTGTGCAACGTGGCGAACACCAGGTGACCGGTCTCGGCGAGAGTCAGGGTGATCGCAATCGAGTCGAGGTCGCGCATTTCGCCGAGCAGAATGACGTCGGGGTCTTCACGCAGCGCACTGCGCAAGCCATCGGTGAAGCTGTGCACGTCGGTGCCGACTTCACGCTGGTTGACCATCGACATCTTGTGGCTGTGCAGGTACTCGACAGGGTCCTCGATGGTCAGGATGTGCAGCGGCTTGGTGGCGTTGATCCGGTCGATCATGGCCGCCAAGGTGGTGCTCTTACCGGAGCCGGTAGGGCCCACCACCAGGACGAGGCCGTACGGCCGATTCAGCAGATCGTTGGCTGCGGCCGGCGCGCCCAACTCTTCGAGCGAACGAACGCGATAGGGCACGACGCGCAGCGCCAACGCATAGGTGTTCCGCTGCTTGTAGGCGTTGGCACGGAACCGACCGAGCCCTTCGAGACCGAACGAGAAGTCGACCTGTTGTACCTCGTCGAGCTCTTTGCGTTGATAGTCGGCCAACAGCGAGAACACAATGCGCTCGGTGTCGTGTGGTGCAAGCACGCTGACACCCTCGAACGGCACCAACGTGCCGTCGCGACGAGCCGTCGGTGGGCGACCCACCGACAGGTGCAAGTCGCTTGCTCCGGCCGCCACCGTTGCTTGCAGCAATGTGACCAACGTCTGGTCTGGATTGAACATCGGACTAGCCTCCCGTGTTGCCCGCCGCCCCGAGGAGTGGCACTACTACTTATGACGATTGCTATTGCTGCCGCGTACGGCCTTCTGTTCGGTTCATTCCTCACCGTGGTTGTCGACCGTGTGCCCCGTGGCGCATCGATCGTCTCCCCTGGCTCGGCCTGTGGAAACTGCGGCTTGCGCCTCGGCTTCCAAGATCTCGTTCCGGTGTTCAGTTGGCTCGCACTGCGAGGCAAATGCCGCCGGTGTCGAATAAATATCGGCATCGAGCCGCTGATTCTTGAGCTGCTTACGAGCCTGCTGTTCGGATTGTTTGCTTGGAAGTTCGGGGCCGACTGGGCCCTGCCGGCGTTCTGCGTGCTCGCCATCGGACTGGTCGGTTTGAGTTGGATCGATCTGCGCACCAAGCGCCTTCCACGCCAGATCATCTACGTCACCGCAGCGATCGGAATTCCGTTGCTCTGCCTGGCGGCAATCGTGCGTCACGAGCCGCGACGGATGTGGATGATGCTGCTCGGTGCCGGCATCGCCCTGGCCTTCATGGGCATCGTCTACATCGCCAGTCGCGGTGGCATGGGCGACGGCGACGTACGACTGTCGCCACTGCTCGGCGCGTACCTTGGTTGGCTCAATCCGGGGCTGGTCGCCGTCGGCTTGTTCTTCGGATTCTTCGCAGGAGCGGTCGTTGGCGTGGCGATGATGGCCACTGGCCGCGCCGGACGAAAGACCGCCGTGCCGTTCGGCCCGTTCCTGGCTCTTGGCACGATCGTTGCGGTGTTCGTCGGTCAGCGGGGCATCGACATCTTCATGCGCCGCTGATCAGATCGACTTCTTGGTCTGTCCCAGCACCCCATACATCGCCTGCACCAGTGCCACGGCCACGAAGCCGACGATCAGGCCGACGAAGATGATCATGATCGGCTCGA
>JANOJI010000579.1:0-5907 GCA_031408175.1 Ilumatobacteraceae bacterium | reverse complement strand
CGAGTTCGGAAACGAGTCCCCGGACAGTGCGGGTGATCGCAGCCACGACGACGGACCCGATGCGATCAGCGACGGGGTCTCGCGTCAGCACGAGGACAGGGCGATCACCGCCGGGCGTGGCGGCGAACCACACTTCACCGTGCTGCATCGGCCCAGTCCGACCAGTCTTCGGCGGGTCCCCACGCGGCGATCTGGCCGATCGCTCCCTCGTCGACGGTGAGCGGATGGCCGACCCAGGTCAGGGCATCGTGCTCGGAGGCGAGTCGGGTGAGGTGACGGTGAAGCGCCTCACGCAACAGTTCGGACTTGTCGATACCGAGTTCTTCGGCCCAGCGTTGTGCACGAGCAGCCTCGGCGCCGTCGACCCGAAAACTCATCATCGTCATACACGAACCCTACATCGTATGACGCCGATCTTCAAGTCGATGTCGTGGCAACGGTGGAACGGCTCATGCATCCGAGCAACGAAGCGTCCGCAGCGTTCCGGCTTCTGATCGACGGTTGACGAGTCAGTGGCGGGTGGGCCGGTTTCGTCGGCCGGCAAGTGTGATGGGCTCGGCGGCGGCGACGGTGGCAGCACCCTTGAGCAATTTGGCCAGGAGCTTGAGCAACGTCACTCGTTCAGCGCGCGTCAGTTCACCGAGGACCGCTTGTTCGACCTGCCGGATGCCAGGCAACAATTGGTCTGCCACCGATTGGCCCTCGGTGGTGATCTCTACCAGCACGCTGCGGCGGTCCTCAGGGTTCGGCACCCGGCGCACCCAGCCGTTGTATTCGAGCGCGTCGAGCGTGCCTGTCATGGTTGCCGAGGAAAGGTAGGTGCGCTCGCTGATCTCGCCCGGGGTGAGCGCGGTGTGCGCGCCCTCGATCACGGCGAGGCTGTTCAGGACGTTCTGCGGCGCTCCGAACGTTGCGAGCATCGTCCTTTCAATTTCCGCGCTCACTGCCTGACCGCACCGGAGCACGGTCGCGAACGCTTCCGCAGCCGCAGGATCGCCGTCGGGGTACTCGTCGGGAAAGTTGGAACCGACCTTCACGACGCCCAGCGCAGCGGGGGAAGGCGAACCGATGCCCGCCTTGCGCGCACTGCGCTGGCGTCGGAACTCAGACACTCTCGAAGATCTCGATTCGAGGTGCTCCGGCAACCCCACCGTTCATCATCGCGTCCTTCAGTTCGGGATCGCCTGCGAGTGCGTTTGCTGCGGCGGTGGTCGGGACGCGGTGAATGACGGTGATGTCGTTGGCGTCATCGGGCGCCCGCAGCACCTCGGAGTCGGTCACGCCGTGCTTGGTATGCAGGGCGCTCACGGCGTTGGAGTCGTACGTGCGGCGCCAGGTGGCGTAGTCGGTGACGGGATGACGGACGATCAGGGTTGCGGTCATGGCTGGTTGTCCTTTCGGTACGGGAAGCTATTTCGCTTCCGTATGATCATCATGCGAACGGCTTATCTCCGTGTCAAGTAATTTACTTCCGAAGGAAAATTCATCGACGGGCGTCCGACGCGCAGCTGAACGCACCGACCACGCTGTCACCCTCACCCTGCTCCACGGGCAGCACACCCCCGCGGTTCGTGATCGCCTCGTCAAGGACCGCGTAGTGACGCGGGACCGCCATCGCCATCGAACCGGGAGCGGACTCCCAACACCCCGTCGAACCCTCCACGTCCGTCAACAGGAACGTGACCCGACTGAAGTCGTCTCATGGCGCGACTCCCACTCGACATCAACTACGTGGCGCGTGCGAGCCGGAGGCAACGGGTTGGAGTGGCCGGCCGACTGCATGATCGAGATCGATCGAACGTGCCCACCACTCGTCGACTGGGGGCCGTCCTGATGTCGGGAGGATCTCAGAGTGGTCGTTCTTGAAGAGCGTGTTGATAGGCGGCACGTTGAAGGAGCCATGGTCATCAACCAGCCATCGATCGTGCCAGTCACTTGCCGAGGTGTCGACGCGCCATTCTGCGGACACGGCCTTTCCGGCCATTTCCAGCTGGAACCGGTGGAAGTCCTTTGCCGCTCGCGTGGTAACGACGCCCGGGCTGCTGCCTGAAAGGATCCGAACTCGGGTGACGCAAGTTCCTCAAGCGCCCGCGTGCCAAAGTGCCGATCTGCGCCGTCTGGCAGGGTTCTGTGGCGCCGCAATCGGTTTCGGTTGCACATTCCTGCCGTGGCGTGGACTGTGGCATGGGTGAGCTTCGTGGCGTTCGTGGTCTGGGCAGAACGCGCCAGCGATGAGCCCAAGTTGTTCGGTATTGCAGCCGCGCTGGTTTGGGCCGGTGCCATCGGACCGCTGCTTCACGAGGCGTGCCACGCGCTGGCCGGTCGCCGGGTGTGAAGGCCAAGCAGCCCGAAACCGCCTCGATCGAGCACCCGGGCTGATCAAACGGCACCACGATCCCGGGCGCCCGTCATCAGACGCCGCCATCATGGGATCCCCTGGACTCGGGCACAGCGGTACGCGATACCCGACAGTGAGCGGCACAGTCCGCCCGCACGATCGGCGCGTGAGTGGTGGGTGCATTCGTGGCGTCAGATGGTTTGTCCCCCGTCGATGACGAGGGCGTGTCCGATGGTGAAGGCGGCTGCGGGTGAGCTGAGCCAGAGTACGGCTGCGGCGATTTCGTCGGGGTGTCCCATGCGGCCGATGGGTTCTTGGGCGATTACCTCCGCGCGTCCTGCGTCGGTGCCTCCGGTGAATCGGTCCATCATTTGGGTGTCGATGATCCCGGGGCAGATGGCGTTGATGCGGATGTTGTCGGCGGCGTAGTCGAGGGCGGCGGATTTGGTGAGGCCAATGACACCGAACTTCGAGGCTCCGTATGCTGCGCCACCGGCGAAGCCTTTGACGCCGGCTCCGGACGACGTGTTGACGATCGTGCCGCCTCCGTGTTGGAGCAGGAGTGGAATCTCATATTTCATGCAGAGGAACACGCCGCGCAGGTTGATGTTGAGTACTCGGTCCCAGTCGTCTTCGCTGATGTCAGCGGCGGGTGTCGGGCGGAGTTCGACGCCGGCGTTGTTGAACGCGATGTCGAGACGCCCGAACCTGTCGATGCCTTGTTGTAGCGCCGCTTGGATGTCGTCGCTGTTGGTGACGTCGCATGTGGTCGCGATCGCGTTGCCGCCCCGGCTGGTGATCAGCTCGACGGTGTCGTGGTTGTCGTTGGGGTTGCGGTCCGCGGCGATGACGCCAGCGCCTGCGGCGGCGAACGCGAGGGCGGTTGCGCGCCCGATGCCACTGCCTGCGCCGGTGACGAAGGCGACCTTCCCGCCGAAGTCGTCGGTGTCGTTGCTGCTCATCTCGTCTCCGTTCTGTATTCGGCGTCAGTGACGTGGTCGGCCCACTCGGTTTCGGGTCCCCTCTGGTCGGCGCGAAGTCCGTCCCAGAGGGCGAGGTGGGTCATGAAGTGGTCTGGGGCTGCGCCGTGCCAGTGCCATTCGTCGGGTGAGCACCAGATGGTGTCACCGGAGCGGATCACGACGACGTCGCCGCCTCGGACCTGGGTGAGGCCGATGCCTTCGATGACGCGCAGTGTCTGACCGTTGCAGTGCTTGTGCCATGCGGTGCGGGCGCCGGGGGTGAAGTGGACGGCTGCGCATCGGCCCTGGGCCCGTCCGTCGGTGGGCACGATCAGGTCGATCCACACGTCACCGGTGAACCATTCGCTCGGACCTTTCGCAGTGTGCGGGGTGTTGATGATCTCCATGAGGAACTCGCTTTCAGAAGGTGAGGAGGACTTTGGTGGCGCGGCGCTCGTCCATAGCTTTGTACCCCTCGGCGGCTTCTTCCAGAGGCAGGGTGAGGTCGAAGACTTTGCCGGGGTCGATCTCGCGGTCCCAGATCAGCTGGATGAGATCGGGCAGGAACCGGCACACGGGTGCCGGGCCCCCGTGGAGGTGAACGGCAGAGAAGAACAGCTCGCCGCCGGGAAGCTCGACGTCGTGGGAGACGCCGACGTAACCGACGTGTCCACCGGGACGCGTCGCGCGGATGGCTTGCATCATCGATTCCTGAGTTCCGACCGCTTCAATGACGCTGTGCGCGCCGAGTCCGCCGGTGAGCTCCCTGATCCGTTCGACGCCATCATCGCCTCGTTCTTCGACGATGTCGGTAGCACCGAACTCGCGGGCCAGGGCTTGACGGTCGGCGTGGCGGCTCATCGCGATGATCCGCTCCGCGCCGAGCTGGCGGGCGGCGAGGATAGCGAGGAGACCAACCGCGCCGTCGCCGACGACTGCAACGGTCTTGCCCGGGCCGGCCTCGGCGGCGACCGCGGCGAACCATCCGGTGCCGCGCACGTCAGACGCGGCGAGCAGCGAAGGGATCAGGTCGGGGCCCGGGATGCCGGGTGTGGCGACGAGGGTGCCGTCGGCGAGCGGCACACGGGCGAACTCGGCTTGGGTTCCAATCTCACCCATCAACTCGGCATGCACGCAACGGGACTGGTACCCGGCGGCACAGATCTCACAGGTGTTGTCAGATGCGAAGAACGAACCGACAACGAAGTCACCGACCTCGACCGTCCGCACGTCCGCTCCGACTTCGGTGACGACACCGGCGTACTCGTGTCCCATCGGGGCGTGATCGACGTGGTCGGCGCCACGGTATGGCCAGAGATCAGAACCGCAGATGCACGTCGCCGCAAGCCGGATGACCGCATCGGTCGGTTCGATGATCACCGGGTGCTCCCGCTCCTCGACCCGGATGTCACCGGGTCCGTACATGACAACACCACGCATGATGGCTCCTTCAACTCTCTGGTGAGCCCGTCACGGGCGATCGGCCTTTGAGACCGACAACTCACAGAACTGTGGACCCGCTTGGTCCGATGCCCCTATTGAAACAACGTTTCGCCCGGCGCGGGAGACCCTGACGTGAGGTGTCCTCGCAGGGCACTCCTCATGACGAACGAGGGCCCTACGCTTCGAGCATGGACAACCGCGCCGAGGTCCGAGAGTTCCTCATGTCGCGCCGAGCACGCGTCACACCCGAGGCCGCCGGGCTACGCGCCGGAACGAACCGACGTGTCGCAGGACTACGCCGAGGCGAGGCCGCTACCCTCGCCGGGGTGAGCATCGAGTACTACTCGCGGCTCGAGCGCGGCGCGATCGCCGGCGCGTCCGCGTCCGTACTGGACGCGATCTCCAACGCGTTGCAGCTCGACGACACCGAACGCGCCCACCTCTTCGACCTCGCACGCGCCGCCGATGGAGTCCCGACCTCCGCGCGTCCCCGGCGGCGAGCAACCCGACAATCCACCGCTCGACCAAGTCTGCAATGGGCGCTGGCAGCGATCACCAACGGTGTCGCATTCGTCCGTAACCCACGACAGGACATCCTCGCGACCAACGACCTCGGCCGAGCGTTCTACGCCCCCGTCATCGGCGATGGTGGCCGCACACCCAACTTGGCCCGGTTCCAGTTCCTCGACCCGGCATCGCGTGACTTCTACCCGGACTGGGACCTGTTGGCCGAGATGTGTGTCTCGATCATGCGAACCGAGGCCGGCCGTGACCCCCACGACAAAGAACTCCAAGACCTCGTCGGAGAACTATCCACTCGCAGCGAGACCTTCAGAACTCTGTGGGCTGCGCACAACGTCAGAACCCACGGCACAGGCACCAAACGGTTCCACCACCCCCTCGCAGGAGAACTCACCCTCGCCTACGAGGAACTCGCGATCACCGCAGAACCAGGCGCCGTGCTGATGATCTACACCGCAGAACCAGGCTCATCAAGCGCGGAGCGCCTCGGACTACTCGCCTCCTGGGGCAGAGCAGCGTCAAACCGCCATCTGACGAAGGGTCCCGGGGGCCGTGGTGGGTCATTCTCGAACCTCGACGACCTCGGCGACGACCTGACCGCCGGCGCCATGGCCGTGATCACCGACGAACGCTTCCGCGTCA
>JANOJI010000211.1:0-1646 GCA_031408175.1 Ilumatobacteraceae bacterium | reverse complement strand
CGTACCACACGATCGCGAAATCAGAGGCTCGTAGCGTCTTGCGACATGGCCACCGCTGGTCCTGCTCTTCCGGATCGACACACAAACCCCCTCGTGTATCGGTTGGGAGAGCAGGAACAGTCGGTACTCACTGTGCTGCTGACGAACCGTGGACGGGTGATCAGCCGCCGCGAGCTAGCTCGACGCGCCGGCCTCGCCAATCTCAGCGAGCGACGCTGCGACAGCCTCCTGGTGGCGATACGCCGCGCCCTGGGTCCGAATTCGGTGGTCACGGTGCGCAGTCGAGGGTGGATGCTCAGCGACGAGGCGATCGACGCCGCATCGGCCCTCGCCAGCGGCCGGCCGTGACAGCAGCAGCAGAAGCCGTCGATCTCGGCAGGTTGCTTCTCGACCTGCTGATCGTCCTCGCCGCGGCCAAGATCGGCGCTGAGATCTCCGAACGACTGCGCATCCCCGCTGTGGTCGGCGAAATCGCTGCAGGCGTGATGATCGGACCTTCCGTGCTCGATGCTGTCGGCCTCGCCGGGGAGCGTGGCGTGTCGATTGCCATGCTCGCCGAGATAGGCGTGCTGCTGTTGCTGTTGCAGGTCGGGATGGAAATGGACCTCGGCGAGCTCAGCAAGCTTGGCAAAGCATCGATGATGGTTGCCTTGATCGGCGTGGCACTGCCGTTTGCCGGCGGCGCGCTCACCGGTGTTGCGCTGGGGCATTCCGGCACCACCTCGTTGTTCATCGGTGCAGCGCTCACGGCCACGAGCGTCGGCATCACCGCCCGCGTATTCGGCGACCTGAGGGCTTTGGCGACTACCGAGGCACGCATCGTGCTCGGCGCGGCCGTCGCCGATGACGTACTCGGTCTGGTGATCCTGACGGTCGTCGTGAAGATCGTGGTGGATGGCAACGTCGGTGTCGGCACCGTTGTCGGCACACTCGGTCTCGCCATCGCGTTCCTGCTGTTGAGCGGCATCGTCGGACTGACGATGGTCCCCAAGATCCTTCACTTCGTGCAGAGCCGGGCCAGTTCCGGTGCGGCCACGACCGTCGTTGCACTCGTCATCGCCTTGGGGTTTGCTCAACTGGCCGACATGGCCAAGTTGGCGTTCATCATCGGCGCTTTCATGGCCGGACTGGCGATCGGCCGCAGCGATCACAACGAGCGCATCGCTGGCGACCTCGGCGTGATCGGCAACATCTTCATACCCGTGTTCTTCGTACAGATCGGAATCAACACCGATTTGGCCGCTATGGGTAAGGCGAGCGTGATCGGTCTGGCGGCGGCGCTGTCGGTGATCGCCTTCCTGGGCAAGCTGGCATCGGCATGGGGAGCGAAGGGCACGCGATCCGACAAGCTGTTGATCGGCATCGGCATGGTTCCCCGCGGCGAGGTCGGCCTGATCTTCGCCAGCATCGGTCTCAGCAACGGCGTGCTGGGTGGCGACTTGTACGGCGCGCTGCTCGTCGTGATCCTGCTCTCGACCGTCGTGACCCCGCCGCTCCTCCGGCTACGCCTTGGCGTGACGGGGTCGCGTGCCCGCCGCGACGCGCCACCGCCGACTCCCGAGCCCGAGACGGGTTGGCTGTCGGTCGAGCACGGCGTCATCCACCTCCGCGGCATCCCGCCGGTGTCCGAGACCATCCCGCTGGCA
>JANOJI010000557.1:0-9936 GCA_031408175.1 Ilumatobacteraceae bacterium | reverse complement strand
CAAGGACATGATCATTCGCGGCGGCGAGAACATCTACCCGCGAGAGGTCGAGGAGTTTCTCTACACACACCCCGACATCATCGACGTGCAGGTGATCGGAGTGCCCGACGCAAAGTACGGCGAAGAGCTCGTTGCCTGGGTCCGGCTGCGAGCAGGCGTGACGATGACCCGCGACGACCTGGCCGCGTTCTGCGCTGGACGTATTGCTCATTTCAAGATTCCGCGGTACGTCCACGTGACGGAAGAGTTCCCGATGACGGTCACAGGCAAGATTCAGAAGTACCGCATGCGCGAGGTTTCGATCGAGCTGCTGTCAGGCGGCTGAACGGCTCGGCAGCGCGGTCAGTTCCGGGTGCTCATCCAAGAATGCAGCGACCAGAGCGTGCCCTTCCGCGACCAAACGATCGCCATGAGTGAAGTCGAACAGGCCGATGCCATGTGTGTCCGGTGCCGGCAGACGAACGACATTCAGGTGCTCGTGCGACGGCGTGAGAATCTCGCGTGTCACTGCGATTGTTGATGTCAGCACGCCGAGCGCCGAGAGGTCAGTCGGCAGCTGATGCCTGGTGCCTGCCCGGCAGTCGAGCGCGAAAATCGTGGTTGCACCGAGATCGCGGGCTCGTTGGACGGGAAGGTTGACGGCGATGCCACCATCGACATGACGGCTTCCGTCCATCATCACAGGGCGGAAGAGGCCCGGCAACGAGGCCGAGGCAACGAGCACAGCGCTGGGATCACCAGTGGAGTGAAAGTCGATTCGGGCGTCGTCGATGTTGACCGTGCCGGCTTCGAAGGGTGTCGACAGTTCGGCGAGGTCGTTGACCGGCAGGAATCGGTTGACCAGGTCGACGAGGCCGTCGGATCGGTAGAGATGTGGATGGCCGCGCACGACGTGCCAAGCACGTTCGAGACGAGAGCCACGAAAGATGTAGTCGCGTCGCAACCCACGCCAGATCACTGCCAGCTGCTCGGCCGTGGCGATGCTCGGTTGGTGGGCGATGGCCGCGCCGTTGAGGGCACCTGCCGACACCCCGATCACCAGGTCGGGGCTGATCCCGGCCTCGAGCAGGGCACGGAGCTGCCCTGCCTGCATCGCGCCCAGCGATCCGCCACCCGACAGCACAAACGCGATCCTCTGTCGCCCGAACGGGCTCTCGTCAGCTCGATGCCGGTGCCACCGCATGCCCAATCATCGGCCCCGGACCGACCGACTTGAGTCGAGCAGACGAGAACGGTCCCGACGAACTATCAGTCGCCGGTGGTGCCGTCGATGGCCTCGCGTAGTAAGTCTGCGTGGCCGCAGTGGCGGGCGTACTCCTCGACGAGATGCACCAGGATCCAGCGCAATGTGACCTGCTGCTTCTTGCGCCGGCCAACGGACAGCGCGTCAAAGGACGTGATAGAGGTGATCCGGCGAGCGCGCTCGATCTCGGCGCGCAAGGCCACGAGCGCGTCGGCCAGCGTGTCGTGTTCGAGCGGATGGAAGTCGCGATCGCGATCGTTCGGGTCGTCCCACAGCGAGGTCTCACCCAACCCGAGGAAGACCTCGCCGATCCAATACTGCTCGACCAACGCAAGATGGCGGACCAGCCCGAGCAGGGTGAGATCGCTCGCGGCGGTGGTCGTTCTGGCTTGTTGCTCGGTGATCCCATCGACCTTGCGGAGCAGGACGTGTCGTTGATAGTCGAGCAGCCAACTGACCACGGCGGACTCGTCGCCGCCGTACGGCGCAGCCTCGGGATCGAACGGCGGATCGAGGAAAGGTGGGTCAGGCACCGCGTCACGCTAGGCGAATGGTGATCCGGTCGAGGCGCCCCTCACCGGTCAGCGTGTTGGCCGTCCGACTCGTTTTCCGCTCGGTCGACGCTGTGCTCTAGCAGGCCGGCCACCATCGGCTGGATCCGACACACTCCAATCGGAGGGACTCATCAATCGAGCCGCCGAAATGAACTCGCCCAGTTGCACCAACGGCACCAACAGCGATGGGACCACGTACCACGGCGGTGCCCCCTTGCCGCGTTGGATCACCAAACACGGAGACACGGCCGTTCGCATGCCGCGGAGAAACCGGATGTTCATCGGCCGGGCCGCCACCTCGATGGTGGTGATCTCATCCCACCCGATCCGATGGGTCACAAAGAGCGTCCTCCAGCGCACGCCTGCGGCATCGCACCGCACGAACTCGGTCGCGATGCTCAACCGGACTGCGGCACCAACTGCACCCATCAGCCACAAGCCGAAGTCCTCGCTCGCGAACGGGCGACGGCCAGCAAACACCAGAGCCACAATGGCGATCCACGCAGCCACCTCGTACAGCCGGATCGTTCGAAGCCGAGCCAACAACCCTCTGCGCAGCACCGCTGACACAGGTGCTCCTTCGGTATCGGCCAAGGAGCGAACAGTGCGTCGGTCTGGTGTGCGACCGCAAGGGCCGAAGGTCCAAGACAACAGACTGCTCCTTGCTGTCGTACTCACGTCCCCCCGGGTGATTGAGTTTGGAAGAACAAGCTTCGTTGAGCGCAGATCGGCAGTGATTCTGCACTGGCTATCGTGCCGCCATGCGAGTCTTGAGAATCGGCTACCTCGGGGTGCGGACGAGCCATCCGGAGGCGATGACTGGATTCTTCCGTGACGTGCTCGGACTCGAAGGTGCCGGTGAGAACGAGACCGTGACGTTCCATCAGATGCCGACACATCGCCACGACTTCGTGGAGGTGTACTCGTCGGAACACTCTGATACACGCCTCATTCCAGACGGCGCGGACTTCGTGGTGGCGTTCGTGGTCGATGACATCCGAGAGGCGATCGGCAGGGTGGAGGCGGCGGGCTCGAGATGGTTGGCGAGCCGGTGTGGGCAGCGGAGGCTTTCGATGACCCTGACCTCGGTGAGGTCGCATGGTTCTGGGTGCGCGCACCCGATGGACGGATCTACGCGATCCAGCAGATCCCTGAGTGACACACGTCAGCTGTGAGGCTCTCGTTCCCCCGGGGCCTGTCGCAGCACGCAGATCGGGCAGTTATGAGCTGAGCGGCTGACCATGTTGCTACCAGAGTAGGACAACAGGTAGCATCTCAGTATGAAAGTGAGTGTCAGCTTGCCCGACGACGACGTTGATTTCCTCGACTCCTATGCCGATCGCGCAGGCTTCGCCTCACGGTCGGCCGTCGTCCACAAAGCGGTTCGGCTGCTGCGCGCATCCGAACTCGGCGCCGCCTATGAGGACGCCTGGACGTCATGGGAAGCCAGCGACGACAGCAAACTTTGGGACGCCACCGCCGGCGACGGCCAGTCCTGATGCGACGCGGCGACATTCGCCTCGTCGATCTCGAGCCAGTCCGAGGAGCTGAGGCCAACAAGCAACGACCTGCGATCATCGTCAGCAACGACGGCGCCAACAGCACTGCGCAACGCCTTGGACGCGGCGTCATCACGGTCGTCCCCGTCACGTCCAACACCGACCGCGTCTATCCGTTTCAGGTGTTGCTCCCAGCGCAGGACACCGGGTTGGTCGCCGACTCGAAGGCCCAAGCGGAGCAAGTCCGCTCGATCGCTCTCGAACGCATCGGCCCACAAGTCGGAACGATCACCGCCGAACTTCAAGCCGCACTCGACGAGGCACTCAGGCTCCATCTCGCGCTCTGACCAACCACCTCACTACCCCGCTCCGATCGCAGTTAGGAGCGATTGGCGGCCGTCAATGAACGGCTTCGGTTCCTCGCAGCTAGCGCCGAGGGGCAGATCTGGCGCGCCGGTTCAGCTTGTCGATGGGACGCTGCCGCATTCGGCAGTCTGCGCGTTGTACATCGCCGATCCCCTGCGCGGACGTCTTGGATTGATCGGGGCATGGTGGTCACCTGATGAACTTGGCCCTTGCGGGCATGGCGTGAATGATGAAGTCGATTCCGTCGGCGCGGCTGACGCCGACTTCGAGGAATTGGCAGCTCTACTTGGCCCGATGAGCATGACGAGGTCGTCGAGCTCAAGGACTCGAACGGGGTGGTTGTAGGCGTGGACGATGTCGTCGTCGTGTACGCCGTGCCTTCGGGCGCTCGCGATGATCACCGGATCCACGTCGTCAACTCATCTTGATAGAAGTTGACACGCCGGACGACCGATCTCTCGAAGGTGGTCGCGGCGCCACCGGCGCTGAGACGGTCAGCGTGTGACAACCCGCGTCGTAGGCGGCCCGGCGTCAGTGCCTTCGGCGATTGAAAGGCAGTCGCGCCATAACTACAGATGTTCGGCGGGTTCGCAACCGTCGGACTGGCAGCGAGTTCTTCCACACTCAATCACAGGGAAGACTCACGTCCCGCCGGTGAGTTCGGCGATGCGTCGCTGCAGGAAGCGGTGATCGCTGTCGTTGCACGGGCAACCGAGCGCCTGGCGATACGAGTCTGCCGCCGCGGTCAGCTCACCGAGTCGACGCTGGAAGTCGGCGCGCGTCGACCAGTACAGGTGCCATCGTTCCGCAGTCGTGCCCACCAGTTCGGCGAGCAGAGCCAGACCGGCGCGTGGGCCGGTGACTTCTGCCACTGCCACGGCCCTGTTGACCCGCACCACCGGCGTCGGCCAGCGGACTTCGAGCATCCGATACAGCTCGGCAATCTGTGGCCAGTCGGTGTCGGCGTACGTCTGTGCTGCGCCATGCAGGCAGGCGATTGCCGCCTGCATCTGGTAGGCGCCCGGTCGGCCACGCCGCAGCACCGATTCGACCAATGCCGACGCCTCGGCGATCGCCTCGACGTCCCAGAGCGAGCGGTCCTGATCGGCGAGCAGCACGATCTCGCCGTCGGAGTCCGTGCGGGCGCGGCGCCGGGCGTTGGTCGCCAGCGTGAGCGCCAGCAACCCGACGCACTCGCCCTCGTCGGGCATCAGTTCGACGAGCACACGGGCAAGTCGAATGGCTTCGTCGGCCAGATCGAGGCGTCCACCGAGCTCGCCGACCGGAGCATGGTGGCCCGCGGTGTACACGGCGTACACGGTGGAGAGAACGGGCCGCAGTCGATCCGGCAGCTCGTGGTCATCCGGCACGCGATAGGGGATGTGGGCTTTGGCGATCTTGGCCTTGGCGCGGCTGATCCGCTGGCCGATCGTCGGCTCGGGAACCAGGAAGACGCGGGCGATGTCGACGGTGGTCAGGCCGCAGATCGTGCGAAGGGCCAAGGCGACCTGTGATTCGGGCGACAGGGCCGGGTGGCAACAGGTGAAGAGCAGCCGCAACCGGTCGTCTCGGTTGTCGTCTTCTCCGTCGTCGGTCGCCGAACCCTCGGTCAGCATGCGAAACGCCTCTTCCTCCTTGGGCGCTCGCCGGGCTTCGCGTCGCAGCCGATCAAGGGCCTTGTTGCGGGCGACCGTTGTCAGCCATGCGCCGGGTTTGTCCGGGACGCCGTCGCTGCGCCAGGTATCGGTGGCGACTACGACTGCATCGTGCAGTGCGTCCTCCGCTTGGTCGATGTCGCCCGTCAGACGAATGAGGGTGGCCAGAACCTGGCCACCCT
This sequence comes from Ilumatobacteraceae bacterium, assembly GCA_031408175.1. GTDB lineage: Bacteria > Actinomycetota > Acidimicrobiia > Acidimicrobiales > Ilumatobacteraceae > JAENVT01. The sequence goes on along the minus strand of JANOJI010000557.1, from coordinate 4,437 downwards.
CGATACGAATGATCTCGTCGAGCGGATCGATCAGTTGGCCTCACCGAAGTCGATGACCGGGCGTACCTCAACCCGGCCGTGCCACGCCCCGGGAATCTGTGCCGCCCAGCTCAGTGCCTCGTCGAGATCCTTGCAGTCGAGCAGATAGAAGCCGCCGAGCGCTTCTTTGGTCTCTGCGAAGGGCCCGTCGGTGGAGATCACGTCTCCACCCTTTGCCCCGCCGGAGACCTGAATGGTCGTTGCCGTGCTGGTTGGCTGCAAGGCCTCGCCACCGGCGATCACGCCGGCCGCCCCGCCGGCTTCACCGAAGTGGAGGTACTCGGCCATGATGCTGCCCCACAGCGCGGGGTCGGGCTCAGTGGTCGGCTCTGCGCCATAGATGAGTGCTGCATACCTGGGCATGTTGCTGTTCCTTTTCGCTTGGACCCCGGTGGGGTGGTTCGTCACCGCACCGACGAATGGTGATGCTCGATTTCGACACGTTCGTCGAGATTCTTCCACGGGCGAACTGCAGGTGCTCAGACCGCCGGCGTGATGCCAGCCGCGCGGAGTTGCGCTCGGAGTTCGTCGGCGTGGGCTTCGGCGGTTGCGGCGTGGGCCTCGGCCCGGTGTGCCCGAGCGAGAATCACGACGAAATGCGATGGGAACTCCTCGCCGTTGGCAAACAGCGGAACGATGGATCCGTCGGGGTCAGCCTCGAAGCGGACGTTGCCGAGCAGCGCCGACGTGTTGTCGACGACCGGTCGCAGCACGCCGTCGACGCGGCGGTAACAGCCGATGTGGCCGAGTCGAGTTCGCAGGAACCACGCCTCCTCGACTCCCGCATCATTGAAGCGGGCCAACTTGGCAAACACGATGTCGTCGGTCTCACTGGCCGAAACGACCTCGATCACCACCGACGCGGGAGGATCACCGCGATCTTGGCGCCAGCTGCTCGGCTCGCTTTGAGCAACACCATGGATGACAGCGACGTCGGGGATGAACGGCCTGCCATCGGGTCCGAACCAGGTCACCTCGGCCACCACACACACATCGTCACGCTTGTGGAACACAGTCAGTAGGCCCTCGTACAGGCGAATCACGAAGTTGTGGTGCGCGGCGCCAGCCATCGCATAGTGCTCCTCTTCAACCTGGGCAACGAGGGCGTCCTCGTCAATGGTGGTCAACATGGGAGCGACAGTACGCGCGGGGTGTGACGCGGAATCCGGAGGCACGGGTCGAACAATAGTCGCAGGACCTGCAACCATTTCGCGCAGATGTCTCTAGTCTGCGAACGTGGAGGCGAGCGAGATTGGGGTGACCATCGAGGATGTTCGAGCATTGGCATCGACACTCGAGCGCTCCTACCAAGCCGTTGTTCGCGATCGTGTCAAGTTCCGCGTCGGACGAATCGTGTACCTGGCCTTCAGCCGCGACGACTCACTGATGGGCTTTGCATTTCCAAAGGAGGAACGTGAAGCGCTCGTCGCCGCCGAACCGCACAAGTTCATGCTGCCCAAGGCCGGCGACATGCGCTACAACTGGGCTGTCGTTCGCCTTGCCGAGATCGACGTGGCCGAGATGACAGAACTGGTCATCGATGCCTGGCGCATGGTGGTGCCGAAGAAGGTGTTCAACGCATACGACCGGGAGCTGCAGACATGACCGTTACACCTTCTGAAGCACTGACCGGTGAGACCGTCGAACTGCTGCAAGCGATGATTCGCAACCGCTGCGTCAACGACGGCACAGCGGAATCGGGATACGAAACGCGCAACGCCGATCTGTTGCGGTCGTTCCTCGGCTCGACCGGGCTCGACTTCCAACGCTTCGAGCCGACGCCTGGTCGCGGCTCGCTGGTAGCGCGCATCGAGGGCAGCGACCCGACCGCGCCGAGCCTGTGCCTGATGGGCCATACCGATGTCGTGCCGGTCAACGAGGCCGGCTGGTCGAGAGATCCGTTCGGCGGCGAACTGGTCGATGGCGAGGTCTGGGGGAGGGGCGCTGTCGACATGCTCAACCTCACCGCGTCGATGGCCGTCGCGTTCCGCCAACTCGCCATGACCGGCTTCCGTCCCCGAGGTGACCTGATCTACTTCGCCGTCGCCGACGAGGAATCTGGCAGCGCCCACGGCATGCAGTGGATGGCCGACCACGAAGCCGATGCGATCCGCGCCGACTATGTGTTGACCGAGTCAGGCGGCCTGCACAGTGGCCCGAACGAGCAGCCGTACATCTCGGTCGCCGTCGGCGAGAAAGGCGTCGCCTGGCGACGGCTGCGTGTCCGCGGTACTCCTGGGCACGGATCCACACCGTTCAAAGCGGACAATGCGTTGATGACAGCGGCGGCCGTGATCCAACGCCTCGGCGACTACAGACCACCGCCACGTTTTCACGAGCTGTGGACTACCACCGTCGACAGACTTGGCGTCGACGAGGAGACCAAACAACATCTGCTCGACGAAAGCCGGATCGACGACTTTCTCGAGTCCCTGCCACGCCCCGGGCTGGGCGCGTTTCTCCATGCATGCACGCACACGACATTCTCGACCAACACGATCGGTGGTGGCGGACAGTCGCGGATGAAGACCAACATCATCCCCGACTGCGTCGACATCGGCGTCGACGTCCGCACCCTGCCGGGTGAGCGACATGACGACGTGACCGCCCACCTGCGCTCGGCGCTCGGAGATCTCTACGACAGAGTCGACGTCGAGGTCATCATGGATGACCCGGCATCGATAAGTCGTCTGGACAACCCACTTTGGGACAGTCTCGAGCGTGCGTTGGCCAAGCCCTTCCCCACGGCTCGTCCGACACCGCAGCTGGAGGTGGGATTCTCCGACGCTCGCATCTATCGCGAGATGGGTGCAGTCGCCTATGGCGCGGGTCTGTTCAGCCCCGATGTCGACCCGGCGGAGTTTGGTCGCCGATTCCACGGCAACGACGAACGCGTCGACGTCGAGTCGTTGCGACTGACCACTCAGCTATGGCTCGACGTCGTCCACGACCTGCTGGGGTGATCGTCAGGTCAGCGTGATCCAGGTCGCGGCGTCGGTGGGCAGCCTGTCGTCGTCCAACGGAACGCTCGACAAGAGCACCTCACCCCGTGGCAGCTGGATCGAAGTGGCGCCGAAGTTGACCACGCATGCGAACCCATCGCCCCGTGTGAACGCGATCACGTCGTCGCCACTCTCGAGCCAGGTGTAGGCATCGCCGTGCAGTTCGGGCAGATCCCGGCGCACGCGAAGCGCGTCCCGGTAGAGCCACAACATCGACGTGCGATCGGCCTCTTCGGCTTCGGCTGACAGCGCCGACCAATTGCTGGGTTGAGGCAACCACGGTGTCGCATCACCGAAGCCGAGCGACGGCCCGGCGCGAGTCCACGGCAGCGGCACGCGACACCCGTCGCGTCCGCGACGAGTGCGGCCCGACCGCTCCCACACCGGGTCGGCGAGCATTGCCTCGGGGATGTCGTCGACCTCTGGCAAGCCGAGCTCCTCGCCCTGATAGAGGTAGACCGCGCCCGGCAGCGCCAGTTCCATCAGGATCGCAGCGCGTGCCCGACGCGTGCCGAGCGGCAGATCGACGGGATCCTCTGGCCGGCCGTGGAGCGGATGCGACGTCGGGCCGCGCCCATAGCGAGTGACGTGCCGGTTGATGTCGTGATTGCTCAACACCCACGTGACGGGTGCACCGACCGCTTGGTGAGCAATGAGCGAGGCCGAGATCGCGACTCGAAGCTCCATGGCATCCCATCGGCACCGGGTGGTGTGGAAGTCGAACGCAGTGTGCAATCGAGCGGGCCGCAGGTACTCGGCGAGCCTGGCCACCGACGACACCCATGCCTCGGCGACGAACACCCTCGGCGGGTCGTACGAGTCGCCCAACTCACGCCACTCGCGGTAGATGTCGGGCACACCCATCTGATCCCAATGCGGGTGACCGGGCTGTGGTGGCCCGCCAAGGTCCGCCTTGAACTGCTCTCCCAGATCGGGCAGCCCGTCGGCTTTCAACAGCGCGTGGGCCACATCGATGCGGAACCCGTCGGCGCCGGCATCGAACCAGAACCGCAAGATGTCGACGAACTCGGCACGGACCTCTGGGTCCGTCTGCGCCAGGAAGGCACCTCGGTATTCGAGTGGCTGCTGTCGCCGCGCCTCCTGCGAAAGCTCGCCGAAACCGAGCACGATCGATAACCCCCTGCCCGCCTGCGCTGAAGAGTTCTCGTCAGGCGCGTTTCCTTCGCGCTTTCCGGCGGAATCGCGAGGCCTGCTGGAGGGTCTCCTCATACGGCCCGACACGAACTGACTCGGCCCTGGCCATGTCGATGAACGCCTGCTGGCTGGCTACGCCGTCAGGACCGCCGCTCCGCCCCCAGGTTCCGTCGGCGCGAAGCGTCCACGACGAGGCCGTATCACCGAGGGTGAGGTCGAGAATCTGCGAGGCCGCGTTCTG
>JANOJI010000197.1:0-8101 GCA_031408175.1 Ilumatobacteraceae bacterium | reverse complement strand
CATACGCATCGCTGACCGAGACTCGTGTCAGCGCACCTCACCGGATCGCTGAAGCGCTTGCTGGTCGACGTCGACGGTCGACGCTGACCCAGGACGGAATGTTGTTCATCGTCGCCGCAGATCACACTGCGCGGGCGATGGTCGGGTTGTACGACGATCCGCTGGCGATGGCCGACCGACGCTCGATGCTCGACCGCCTGCTCACCGCGCTCGAACACCCACGGGTCGACGGTGTACTGGCGAGCGCCGAGATCATCGACGACCTGGCGGTGCTGGGCGCTCTCCACGACAAGGTCGCGGTCGGCACCATGAACCGAGGCGGCCTCGCAGGTGCGAGTTGGACGATGGATGACCGCTTCACAGCGTTCGATACGGCGCATCTTCGGGCGTCGAACCTCGACGCCGGCAAGCTGCTTCTGCGCATCGACTACCAGGATGCCGGCACCGTTCCCACGCTCGCCAGCGCCGCGCTCGCAGTGCAAGAACTCAACGACGCGCACATGATGGCGATGGTCGAGCCCATCCCATACACCAAGAACGACGCAGGCGACGCGGTGTGGGACAACGACCCGCTGGCGTTGGTGAAGGCTGTGGGCGTCAGCGCGGCATTGGGTGGGTCGAGCGCCTACACGTGGCTCAAGATCCAGGCAACGGCAGACATCGCCACCGTGGCCAGGGTCACCACACAGCCGCTACTGCTGCTCGGTGGCGCTCCCGGTCCCGATCCCGAGGCAACGTTCGCACTGTGGGAGGCTGCGCTGCATCAACCGACAGTGCGCGGCCTCGTGATCGGACGGTCGTTGTTGTATCCCGCCGCCGGCGATGTTGCAGGTGCCGTTGCGCGTGCAGCAGAGTTGGTACAGCAGGCCGCCAAGGACAGGCAATGAGTCCATCACTTCATCGACCAGCCGGCACGCTCGCCGACGGCGATCTTGCTGTTTCGCTGAACCCCCACGACGCCGGCTGGGCTCGTTCGGGTCTCGTTGTCATTTTGTTGGCGCCGGCAGTAGAGCGCTCTATCAACCTCGATGACAGTGAGGGAGTCGTGTTGCCATTGTCGGCGACTCATGTCGATGTCACCATCGATGGCGAGCATTTTCGCCTCGACGGTCGCATCTCTGTCTTCGATCGAGTGACAGATTTCGCGTACGCACCGCGCGGTGCCACCGTGGTCGTTTCGGCGCGCGACGGTGGGGAAGTGGCGATCGCGACCGCGCGTTGTGATCGACGACTCGACGCCCGATACGGCTCGGCCGACAACGTTGCGGTCGAGTTGCGCGGCGCCGGTCCCGCTACGCGCCAGGTCAACAACTTCCTGAGCCCGGAGGCGTGGCCGCACGCTGACACGTTGATGTGCGTCGAGCTGATCACGCCCGACGGCAACTGGTCGAGCTACCCGCCGCACCGCCACGACGATTCGCCGGAGTGCCCGGTCAACAACGAGGAGATCTACTACTTCCGAATCGGCGTGGCCGGCACCAGCGATTACTCCGCCGATGGTTTCGGCATGCACCGCACGTACACCCCCGACGGCTCGATCGACATCAACGTAGTCATCCGCGACGGCGATGTGTTCTGCGTGCCGCGCGGCTACCACGGTCCGTGCATCGCTGCGCCCGGGTACCCGATGTACTACCTCAACGTGCTCGCGGGGCCGGGGGGCGAACGGTCGATGGCGTTCTGCGATGACCCGACCCACCATTGGGTCCGCGACACCTGGGCGGGTATGGCCACCGATCCCCGGTGCCCGATGACGACGAAGGATGGGAGAACACAGTGAGCAAGACGATACGAATCGGTGTGATCGGCTTCGGCTGGATGGGGCAGGCCCACAGCCGAGGTTGTCGCCGCGCGCCTAGTTACTTCCTCGAGCGCGACTACGAGCCCGAGCTCGTGGTGGTCAGCGACACGGTCGAGGCGCGACGCATCGACGCGGTGCGATCGTTCGGCTATCAACGCGCTGTCACCGACTGGCACGAGGTCGTCGATGCTCCCGACGTCGACGTTGTGTTCGTCACCGCTCCCAACATGTTGCACGTCGAAATGGTCGAGGCAGCCGCCGCCGCGGGCAAGCCTGTGTTCTGCGAAAAGCCGGTTGGGGGTACGCCACCGCAAACGGTTGTCGCCGAACGAGCTGCGCGCCACGCTGGCGTGATCACGGGCGTCGGATACAACTATCGGTGGGCGCCGCTGGTGCAATACGCCAAGCAGTTGATCGACGACGGTGAGCTCGGTGAGATCACCAACTACTACGGTCGATTCTTCTCGATGTACGGCAGTGACCCGATGGGAGCGTTGTCGTGGCGATTCCTCATCGATCAAGCTGGTCGCGGTGTCAGCACCGACATCCTCAGCCACGCGGTCGACCTCGGGCACTATCTGGTGGGCGGTATCGCCAAGGTGTTCGGCACGGGCGAGACCTTCATCAAGCAGCGCCCGCTGGCCGCGAGAGGCGGCACGCACTACGACCGCGGCAAACCCGGCGACCCGACTGGCGAGGTCACTAACGAGGACTATGTCGGCATGATGTGCGTGTTCGAGAACGGCGCCAGAGGCACCTTCGAAGCCTGCCGCTCGATGGTCGGCCCGGAGAGCCAGAACAGCTTCGAGATCTACGGAACCAAGGGTTCGGTCGCCTGGAACTTCGAGAAGATGAACGAGCTGCGCGTCTACATCGCGGCGGAGCACAAGCACACCGGATTCACGACGGTTTTCGCCGGCGATCGCTTTCCCCCGCACGGCAACTTCGTGCCCGGCAACGCCAACAGCATCGGATTCGAGGATCTGATCTGCATCGAGGATCACGAGTTTCTGCAAGCGGTGGCCGCCGGGCGCCAATACACGCCCGGCTTCACCGAGGCGTTGGCATACGTGTCGGTGCAAGACGCCGTGCTGCGCAGCTGGGAAAGCGGCCATTGGGAAGACGTCATATCGCTGAGGGAGGAATGATGGGTATCACTCGACTCACGACCGCTGCTGCGATCGTGCGCTATCTGATTGCACAGCGAACGGTGATCGACGATGTCGAGGTGCCGTTGTTCCCCGGCGTGTTCGCGATCTTCGGGCACGGCAACGTGACCAGTCTCGGGCTCGCGCTGCAGGAAGCAGGCGACGCCATGCCGACATGGCGCGGTCAGAACGAGCAGGGCATGGCCCTCGCTGCTATCGGCTATGCCAAGGCTGCCAACCGCCGACAAATCATGGTCGCAACCTCCTCGATCGGCCCCGGCGCGCTCAACATGGTCACCGCAGCGGGGGTGGCCCATGCCAACCGCTTGCCACTGTTGCTGTTGGCGGGCGACACGTTCGCCAGCCGTCTGCCCGACCCGGTGCTGCAGCAGGTCGAGCACTTCGGGGATCCGACCATCACGGTCAACGACGCCTTCAAGTCGGTCAGTCGCTACTGGGATCGCATCATGCGTCCCGAGCAGATCATCCACTCGCTGCCCCACGCCGTCGCTGTCATGCTCGATCCAGCCGACTGCGGTCCGGCGTTTCTCGCGTTGCCACAGGACGTGCAGGCCGAGGCGTTCGATTTCCCCGACGAGTTCTTCGAGACGACGATCCACCACATCGCCCGCCAGCGTGCCGATCTCGGGCAACTGGCGCGAGCGATCACCGCGTTGAAAGCAGCGGCGCGGCCGCTGATCATCGCCGGCGGGGGCGCTCGTTACTCGGGTGCAGCGGCGGAGCTTGCTGCATTCGCCGAGACGCACAACGTTCCCGTTGTCGAGACCGTCGCCGGACGAGCATGCCTGCCTGCAACACATCCGATGAACGCCGGCCCAGTCGGCGTGACGGGTTGCACCAGCGCCAACGAACTGGCCGGCGTCGCCGATGTGATCCTTGCAGTCGGCACCAGGCTGCAGGACTTCACGACCGGCTCGTGGACGGCGTTTGCCGGCGATGCCCAGTTGATTGGTCTCAATGCAGCGCTCTTCGATGCGGTCAAGCACCGTTCGCTGCCGCTGGTTGCCGACGCACGCGAGGGCCTGCGTGAGCTGAACGAGGGACTTGCCGTTTGGGCCGCCGACGAAGACTGGGCGCTGCGAGCCAAGAACGCAACCGGCGACTACCACTCGTACATCGATACGATCGCCGATCCTTCGGCAGTAGGCGAGAGCGGTCGTCCGACGTACGCCCAGGTCATCGGCGCTGTAGACCGGAACCAGCAGCCGGGCGACTACGTGCTGGCCGCCGCCGGCGGCTTGCCCGGTGAGCTGATCAACGGTTGGCGGGCGAAAGAGGTCGGCGACTTCGATTGCGAGTACGGCTTCTCGTGCATGGGGTACGAGATCTCAGGGGCTTGGGGAGCCAAGATGGCTCGACCCGACGACGAGGTCATCACCTTTGTCGGCGACGGCTCGTACATGATGATGAACAGCGACCTGTACAGCTCGGTGCTGTCGGGCCACAAGCTGATCGTGATCGTGTGCGACAACGGCGGATTCGCCGTGATCAACCGACTGCAGATCAACCAGGGTGGCGAGCCGTTCAACAACCAGATCGAGAACACCCGGCACCGAGAGCTCATGTATGTCGACTTCGCGGCCCACGCCGCAGCGATGGGGTGCAACAGCGAGCGGGCCGCGACGGTGCACGAGTTGGAGTCTGCCCTCGTCAGAGCGAGGCACAGCGATCGAACGACTGTGATCGCCTTGCAGACCGATGCGTATTCGTGGACCGGTGGCGGCGCCTTTTGGGAGGTCGGAGTACCCGAGGTCAGCGATCGCCCGCAGGTGCAGGCTGCCAAGGCCGCAATGGTCAACGGACTGCTGCAACAGAGGATTGGAACGTGACGGGAAAACTCGAGGGCAAGGTCATCGTCGTCAGCGGCGGTACGCAAGGACTCGGTGAGGCAATAGCCCGGCAGGTGGTTGCGGACGGCGCCGCCGGCCTGCTGATTGCCGGGCGAAGTGCCGATCGGGGTTCGGCACTGGCGACAGAGCTCTCGGAACTCGGCACGCCCACCTCGTTCGTCGAAGTCGACATGTTTGATCCAGCTGCGCCGCGTCGGGTCATCGGCGCTGCCGACAAGCAGTTCGGCATCATCCACGGCGTCGTCAACGTCGCCGCGGCGACATGGCGAGACAATGTGTGGACTGCGACTCCTGACGGGTTCGAGGAGATGATCGCTGTCAACGTTCGTGCCCCGATGTTCATGACCCAGGCTGCCGCCGAGGTGATGCGCCGAGAGGGCGTCGCCGGCTCGGTCGTCAGCATCGGCTCGACGAGCGGCCACGGCGGTCAGCCATTCATCCTCAGCTACTGCGTGTCAAAGGGCGCGCTGGAGACGATGACCCGGAACCTGGCCTTCTCGTTGATGCGGCACAAGATCCGTGTCAACCAGGTCAGCCCGGGTTGGATGGACACCGAGTCCGAAGACGCGACGCAACGCAAGTTCCACGGAGCCACCGATGGCTGGCTCGAGCGCGCCGAGGCCGGCCAGCCGATGGGTCGGTTGATCAAACCGCCGGAGGTCGCCAAGGTCGTTGCCTTCTATCTCAGCGACGAGTCGGGGATGCTGACCGGCAACATCGTCGACTACGACCAGTCCGTTCTCGGTGCCGGAGACGCACCGAAGCCTTCACTCCAGGAGACCCCGCAGTGACACTCAAAATCGCAGTACTCGGCGTCGGCCGAATTGGCAAGATGCACGCAGAATTGCTGTCGCGACAGGTGCCCGGTGCGTCGCTGGCGATGGTGCAAGACATCAACGGCGATGCAGCTGCGGCGGTTGGCGCCCAGCTCGACGTGCCGCACACGACCGATGTCGACGCGGTGCTGTCTTCTGCCGATGTCGATGCTGTGGCGATCTGCAGCAGCACCGACACCCACGTTCCGTTCCTGATCGCGTCAGCACAGGCAGGCAAGGCCATCTTCTGCGAGAAGCCGATCTCGCTCGATCTCGACAAGGTCGACGAGGCATTGGCCGTGGTGCAGGCCAGTGGGGTGCCGATCCAAGTCGGCTTCAACCGTCGATTCGATCCGGCACACGCTTCGGTGCGCGCCGCAGTCATCGACGGCTCGGTCGGTGACCTGCATCTGTTGCGCATCACCAGTCGCGATCCGGCGCCACCGCCGATCGCGTACATCAAGGTGTCGGGCGGGATCTTCCTCGACATGATGATCCACGACTTCGACATGGCCAGGTTCGTCACAGGCAGCGAGGTGATCGATGTGTACGCGCAGGCTGCTGTGCGCGTCGATCCGGCAATCGGTGACGCGGGGGATGTCGACACCGCTGTCGTCATCCTGCGTCACGAGAACGGGTGCATCACCACGATCGACAACAGCCGTCAGGCGGTGTACGGCTACGACCAGCGCGTCGAGGCCTTCGGGTCGGCGGGACTGGCAGCGTCGGAAAATCCGTCGAGTCACACCGGCATCCGCAGAACCGCAGCTGGTTCGATCGGCTCGACAATCCCGTACTTCTTCCTCGACCGATACATCCCGAGCTACATCGAGGAGTGGAAGTCGTTCATCGAGTACGTCGCGGGTGGAGGACCGTCACCGGTCTCAGCCAACGACGGCCGCGCCCCGCTGGTCATCGGGCTGGCCGCCTGGAAGTCGTACCGCGAAGGCCGGCTCGTTCGCTGCGACGAGATCGGCTGACGTCGAGCCTGTCGAGTGTTTCCCGCCCACCCAGGCGCAGTCGAGTGTTTCAGGCCCACCCGGGGGCGCGTGAAACACTCCACTGAGATGCGATCGAGTCGCGTTGCGAGTGCGGACTACGAATGAGGTGTGTAGCTGGCGCGCGCGTCGCGGATCTCGCGCCACGCCGCGTCCTTCCCGGCGATACCGGCAGACGATGACTCCTTGCCCGGTTCCAACGCTTTGTAGACCTCGAAGAAGTGTTGGATCTCGCTGACCAGCTGCGGCGTGAGGTCGGTGAGATCGTGCACGTCGTTCCAACGCGGTTCCTTCGGTGGCACGCACAGGATTTTGGCGTCCTCACCAGCCTCGTCGTGCATGTACAGCACACCGACGGGTCGTGCCGCGACCCATACGCCGGGATATACCGCATCCTCGAGCAGCACGAGCGCGTCGAGTGCGTCGCCATCGCCCCCCTTCGTATTGGGGATGTACCCGTAGTCGGCCGGATAGGTGGTCGCAGTGAACAGCCGTCGGTCGAGAAACACCCGGCCGGTGTCGTGGTCGATTTCGTACTTGTTGCGGCTGCCACGAGGGATTTCGATCACGACGTGGATGCAGTCGTCAGGGAGCGGGCTGAGGGCCATCGTGCCATGCTCGCATATCCGCCGTTGGCGGCCGGATTGCAGCAAGTAGCGTGAGATCCTCTATGGAGTTCCGCCGAATCACCAACCTGCCACCGTATGTGTTCACGATCATCAACAACTTGAAGATCGAGGCACGGCGCGCAGGGGTCGATGTGATCGACCTCGGGTTCGGCAATCCCGACATTCCTTCACCGCAGATCGCCGTCGACAAGCTCACCGAGGCAGCGCACATCGCCCGCAACCACCGGTACTCCGTCAGCCGCGGCTTGCCCAAGCTGCGTGAAGCCGCTGCTGCGCTGTACGAGCGCAACTGGGGCGTGCAGCTGGATCCCGAGTTGGAGATCACCAACACGATCGGTTCGAAAGAGGGTTTCAGCCACTTGATGTGGGTGCTACTCGATCGGGGCGACGCCGCCATCGTGCCGAGCCCGAGCTATCCGATTCACATCTACGGCCCGCTGTTCGCCGGCGCCGACCTTCGCCAGGTGCCCATGCGCCACCTTGCCGACCCGCGTGTGCAGGGCGACTTCACCGGCGACTTCTTCGACAGCCTGACCACCGCCTACGACGTCGGTTGGCCCAAGCCGCGGGTGCTCGTGATCTCGTTCCCTCACAACCCGACGGGAGCCGTCGTCGATCTCGATTTCATGCAGAGGGTCGTCGACTTCTGTCGCGAGCGCGAGATGATCGTTGTGCACGACTTCGCCTACGCCGATGTGGGCTTCGACGGCTACAAGCCTCCCAGCATCCTGCAAGCCGCGGGCGCCAAGGATTGTGCCGTGGAGCTGTACTCCATGACCAAGAGCTTCTCGATGGCAGGCTGGCGCTGCGCATTCCTCGTCGGGAACCGTGAGGTCGTG
>JANOJI010000554.1:0-4123 GCA_031408175.1 Ilumatobacteraceae bacterium | reverse complement strand
CGGAGTCATCCTCAACGAAGCACCGAACCTCGCCACCATGCTGGGCAGGTCAGGGGTCGCGACAACCGGCATGGATGCCATCGAACTCCTCCGCCCGCCCGATCAGGATGGCGCCCGCAGCGCGTTGGCCCGTTGGTGGCTGACACATGGTGCGGTCGCCGATGCAGAGGTACAGGCAACCGACGCCGGCGGTTCGGAGCGGTGGTTTGGGCTTCGAGCAGCCAATCTTTCGAGTGATCCCGTTGTGGCCGGCATGGTGGTGAACCTCAGGGACATCACGGATCGGAAGCGAGCAGAGCAAGAACTCAGCCACAGTGCCTTCCACGACTCCCTCACCGGGCTCGCCAATCGGGCGTTGTTCCACGATCGTCTCGAGCATGCTCTCGACCGCACGGCCCGCACCGGTCGCGGCGTCGCAGTCGTGTACCTCGACCTCGATGGCTTCAAGACGATCAACGACAGCCGCGGCCACGAGGCCGGTGACGAGGTGCTTCGCGAGGTTGCAATCCGCCTGACCAGCGCGGTGCGAACCCTCGACACCGTGTCGCGGCTCGGCGGTGACGAGTTCGCGATCCTGATCGAGGAGAGCACACGGTCGCTCGACGAAGCAGAAACGGTGGCCGAGCGGGTGCTGCAATCGCTCACTGTTCCGTTCACGCTCGACGTCCAACAGGTCATCCTCTCGGCAAGTATCGGGATTGCGATCGGCGATGTCTCCTGTACTGCTTCATCGATGATGCGCGACGCCGACGTGGCGATGTACAAGGCCAAGACCACTGGCAAGTCGAAGTGGGCGTTGTACGAGCCGGCCATGCGCACGGCCGCCCTCGACCGGCTCGAACTGGAGAGCGACTTGCACCAGGCCGTGGCCGAAAAGCAGCTGCGGCTGGTGTATCAACCGGTCGTCGAGTTGCGGTCGAGCAAGGTCGTCGGCTTCGAGGCGCTCTTGCGGTGGGACCATCCCACTCGCGGTCTCATCGAACCCGCTTCGTTCATTCCCATCGCAGAGAGCAGTGGCACGATTGTGGAAATCGGGCGATGGGTGCTCGAAGAGGCGTGTCGTACCGCCGCCGATTTCCGGCGCACGTACCCGTCGCGGCCGCTGACGATGGCCGTGAACCTCTCGGCTCGCCAGCTTGGGTCGCCCGACATCGTGAGCGACGTTGCCAACGCCCTCGTGCGGTCCGGCTTTGCCGCAGCATCGCTGATTCTGGAGATGACCGAGAGCGTGCTCGTCCAGGATGCCGACACGGCCACCCGACGGCTTCACGCACTGCGTGCGCTCGGCGTGCGGGTAGCCATTGACGACTTCGGCACCGGCTATTCGTCGCTGAGTTACCTTCGACAGTTTCCCATCGACATCTTGAAGATCGACAGGTCGTTCACGAACACCATCACTGACCGGACTCCGATTCCACCAATCGTGCACGGCTTGCTGGACCTGGCCAAGACACACTGGACATGGCGACCGTCGCCGAGGGCATCGAACTCGATGTGCAGAAGATCAGCCTGCGCGACCAGCGGTGCGAATTCGGCCAAGGCTTTCTGTTCTCCAAGCCACTCGATCTCGCCGATGCAATCAAACTGCTCGCCCAGACTCAGACGACCGAGCCGACAGCCGTCGGCTTGTAGTCGTTCGGCGTCCTGTGCTGCCGCTACCGCTTGGTGACAACCCCGGCAACGTGCCGTAGATCCTCCAGATGCTTGCTGATCAGCAGAAATCGTTGCTCTGAGGTCAGGGGACCCAAGCCGGGCGTCGGAGGTAGACCTCCGTTCTGCGTCGGATGGTGATGAAAGTCCTCCAGGAGGTTCTGGAACCCCTCAGACGCGCTCCTGATCAGCTCGGGTACGGCGTGCGAGGCGTGCACGACGAGGTCGGGCTCGTGTCGAGTTGCATTCGATATCACCGCCACCACGACACCGCCGACGACAACGCCCGCGACGACCGCCACCCCGCAGGCGACACCAACAAGTAATCCGATCATCGCTGCCCCCTACCTGTCCGCCGCTCACATTAGCGACAAGGGTTGCTCGGCGATAACGAGGAGGAAACGAGCGCGAAACACATCCTCGGTATCGTGCCGCTCAATGACGGGCCCCGCCTTCGACCTCACCGGGAGAATCGGCAGAGCGGTAGCGCAACATCATCTCGCAGCCACGCCGGATACCTGCGTGTGGGGATACATCGACCGCGACACGCCACCCGTGTTGGAAGTAGACCCCGGCGACATCATCGAGATCGAAGCGGTCACGCACCACGCTGGGGATGCGCCGGATCTGTTGATGGACGACGGCATCCGCGCCATCTGGGCCGGCATCACTGAATCGGATCGTGGACCCGGCGTTCACATCATGACCGGGCCGATCGCTGTGCGTGGTGCCCGACCGGGCGACACACTGATGGTGCGCATCCTCGACTTGCATCCCCGCCTGCCGTTCGGGAGCAACTGCGCCGCCAACTGGGGATTGCTCTACGACGAGTTCGGCAAGGAACGCATCACGATCTACGAGCTGACAGACCCTGGCGCAGCGAGTGGCGAAACCTTCGGGGCACTGGCGGAACCGAGGTTTGCGTACGACTTCACGACGCGGCCGCGCTACGACATTCCGGGCGTGGTCACACTGCCCGACCCCGCAAGCCGCCAGCCGTTCAGTCGAGCCGTTCACGTGCCGGTGCGACCTCATCTCGGGGTGATGGGCGTCGCTCCCTCCGAGCCTGGCCGGCACTCCAGCATCCCGCCCGGTGTGTTCGGTGGCAATGTCGACAACTGGCGGATCGGCCCCGGCGCAACTGCCTGCTATCCGGTCTTTGCCGAGGGAGCGATGCTCTACGTCGGGGATCCACACTTCGCCCAGGGCGACGGGGAGATTTGCGGTACGGCGATCGAGGCGTCGTTGACGGCGCGCATCCAGGTATGGGTGGAGCCGGAACTGGGCGTGACTTCGCCCCTCCTGGAAACGTCTGAAGCGTGGATCACCCACGGCTTCGGGACGGGCCTCGACGAGGCAATGCGCATGGCGGCCAAGCAAATGCTGTGGCTGATGCGAACCCACCTGCACATGAGCGCTGACGACGCCTACTCGCTCGCATCGGTGGCAATGGATCTCTCGGTCACGCAGTGGTCGACGCCACGGTCGGTTGTCATGCCGCGATCAGCCGCAAGATCTTCGACGCGTAGCCTCAGTACGGGTTACTCGTCGCTCGGCTACTGATCAGGTGTATTCGTCAGCGAAGGTCGAACACGACTCTGCCGTCGACCCCGCCGCCGAGCACGCGGGCCATCGCCTCGTTGACGTCTTCGAGCCGACCGGACTCGCGAACAATCGTTGTCCGACCGTCGGCGTGAAGGTCGAAGGTCTCAGCTAGATCGACACGCGTGCCGACCAGCGAGCCGACCACTTTGATGCCCTTGAGCACGGTTTCGAAGATTGGTAGACGCATGACGTTGTCGGCAGGTAGGCCGACGAGCACGAGTGTTCCGTTGCGGCGAAGGCTTGCGAACGCCTGCTCGCACGCCTGGGGTGTGGCGGCGAGCACAATGGCTGCGTCGGCGCCACCAAGGGCTTGAATCGCCTCGGCAGGATCCTCGGTTGCCGCATTCACCATGTACGTCGCGCCGAGTCCCTTTGCCACGTCGAGCTTGCTGTCGAGGATGTCGACCGCAGCGACTGTTGCGCCGGCAATGTGAGCGTATTGCATTGCAAGGTGGCCGAGGCCACCGATGCCGAAGATGGCCACCAGATCCGATGATCGAGCGCCCGAGACCTTCACGGCCTTGTACGTCGTGACGCCGGCGCACGTCAGCGGTGCCGCATCGAGCGGGTCGATCGACGCTGGCACCAGCCCGGCGAATGCCGCGTCGGCCACCACGTACTCGGCGAATCCGCCGTTGACCGTGTATCCCGTGTAGCGCGCGTTTGGGCAGAGTGTCTCCCATCCCGAGGCACAGGCTTCACACGCGCCACACGCCCACCCGAGCCACGGGATGGCCACCCGGTCGCCTTCACGAAGGCGCGTTACCCCGACGCCGACGCGCTCGACCAGGCCCACACCTTCGTGGCCTGGAATGAATGGAGGAGAAGGCTTCACCGGCCAGTCGCCATGAGCTGCGTGGATGTCGGT
>JANOJI010000192.1:0-1710 GCA_031408175.1 Ilumatobacteraceae bacterium | reverse complement strand
TCGGTGAGCCATGGCATCCAGTCGGCCTGATACCGGCGGAGGTAGTCGGCCTTGTGGTCGAAGATCGCATCGACGGCCTCATCGGGGATCGGATGAGTGACGGTGATCGAATCGGTCGTGACGTCGATGGCGGTGCCGGGTATGGCCAGCACACCGCGATGTCCGGCGGGCGCCAGCCGGCTCATGAAACTCGGCTGGTCGGGGAAGATGCTCAGCTCGTCACCCGTGATCACATTGAATCGAAACAGTTCGGGGTCCAGGAACGCCGGTGGCCCCGCGCTCGGCACGACCGCTCGTGCACCCAGTGAGTCGACGTAGCGCATTGCTCTGGCGAACTGGCTGACGATCTTGGCGTTGACCAGTTCGCGCATGCGCTCGAGTGGCTCGTCGTACACCATCGGGTACCAGATGGCGCCGCTGTACTGCAGCCAATGGAGATCCACCGGACCGTGCGCCCGCAGCGCGTCGAGATCGTCGGTGCGGCAATCGTTCTGGTTGACCAGCCGCGCGGTTCCGTCGCTGACGACCAGCGCAGAGTCACCGCCAGGTCCATCGGTGATGCTGGTCTCGACGTGGATCGCGACGCGCAGGTTCGGGCCGAGCACCAACTCCTCGCCGTCCGTCGTGCGAACGATGTTGTCGAAGCCGAGCGAGCGGATCCTGCGCTCGAGTTCTCGCGTCGGATACCCGGGTATGAGCACTGTCGTACTGCGGTCGACGTGGTCGGCGAGCCAGGGCTCGTCGAGGTGATCTGCGTGCAGATGGGAGATGTACAGATAGTCCGGGTGTTCGATGCGCTCCATCAACTCGGCGGGGAGTTGATCGTTGCGCGGGAACACGAACCACGATCCGAAGAAGGCCGGCAGGAACCACGGGTCGCACAGGATCGATCCGTCGACGGTGTCGATCAAGATGCCGGCGTGACCGACTGATGTGGCGCGCATTCGAACCGAGGCTAGTGAGCGATGTCGGCGATCAGGCTTCGTCGCCGGTCGGTTGACTCGGCTCTGGAGCCGCCGACGTCAGGCGACGGGAGGATCGGTGAACTGCTGGCCGGCGCGAGAAACATGCTCGGTCCAGGTACTGCCATCCCAATAGCGCAGCTCGAATCGGCCTGCCGGGTCGGCGTACCAGCCGGCCGGGACCGCTGGGGCTGGTGCAGGATCGGGTGTCGGGGTGACCGCTGCGGGCACAACGGCTGCGGGTGTCGCTGCCGGAGCAGGCTCGACGACGGGCGTGACTGCGGGTTGGTAGGTCGACGTCGGCTGGATGCCGATGGTCGGCTGCACGCCGGTCGGCTCGGGCGTGACGGGCTCGGGAGCGATTGCCCATCCTGACGGCTCGCTGACGGCTTCGGGCTTCGGTTCTGAGCCGGTCTTGGCAGGAAGCACGGGTGCAGGAGCCTCGTCGGTGGGCTTGTCGTCGGTGGGCTTGTCGAGCGCGGTTGGCTCGGCTGCTCTTGAATCGGCGGGCTTTTCCTCGGTCGCCTTTGCCGAATCGCCCTCGCCACCCTTGTCGCGGGCAATTTCTTCGGCAACTTCGGGGTGATGGCCAAGGCCTACGCCTACATCATCATGCTCGGTCGCGACGGGCTGATCGAGGTCTCCGAACAAGCGGTCCTCAATGCCAATTACATCAAGGAACGGCTCAAGGCCTACTACGACCTGCCCTATGACATGATCTGCATGCACGAGTGCGTGTTTTCTGCCA
>JANOJI010000498.1:0-3720 GCA_031408175.1 Ilumatobacteraceae bacterium | reverse complement strand
GCGCGCCTCGACGACCTCGTTGCCAAGGCGGTGGCCGACGGCCAGCCGGCGCTCGGCATCACTGATCACGGCAATATGTACGGGGTGCTCGAGTTCTTCAAAGAGTGCCGTGCGCAGGGCGTCAAGCCGGTCATCGGCACCGAGGCGTACATGGCATACGAGACGCGCAGCGAGCGCCCGCCGCGGCGCGGTCGGGTCGATGATTCCGGCGGCGATACCGAGGGCGGTAAGAAGCTCTACTACCACCTCACGCTGCTTGCCGAGAGCGATCAGGGCTATCGAAACTTGATCCAGTTGGCCAGCTTGGCGTTCATGGAGGGCTACTACTACAAGCCGCGGATGGACTGGGAGTTGCTCGGCCGCTATCACGAAGGCCTGATCGCGACCACCGGGTGTCTCGGTGGACATGTGCTGCAGTCGTTGCTACAGGGCGACGAGAAAGGGGCGCTCGACAAAGCCGGACGTTTGCAGGAGATCTTCGGCAAGGACAACCTGTTCGTCGAGTTGCAGGACCACGGCCTGCAGGCGCAGCGCGACACGAATCCGAAGTTGATCGAGATTGCCCGCAAGATCGGCGCGCCATTGATCGCCACCAATGATTCGCACTACGTGCATCGCGAAGACCACGAGGCACACGACGCGCTGTTGTGCGTGCAGACCGGCGCGACGCTCAGCGATCCGAAGCGGTTCAAGTTCGAGGGTCAAGAGCATTATTTGAAGACCTCGGCCGAGATGCGGTACCTGTTCCGAGACTTTCCCGAGGCATGCGACAACACGTTGTGGATCGCCGAGCGTGCCGACGTCAACATCGAGTTCGGCAAGCCACAGTTGCCCGACTTCCCGATCGCCGAGGGCTTTGTCGACGATGCCAGCTACCTCGACCATCTGACGTGGGAGGGTGCCAAGCAGCGGTGGGGACAGGCGTTGCCGCCGTCTGTTGTGGAGCGCTTGGCGTACGAGTTGCAAGTCATCAAGAACATGGGGTTCGCCTCGTACTTCCTGATCGTGTGGGATCTGATCAAGCACGCCAGGGACAAGGGCATCCGCGTCGGGCCGGGCCGAGGTTCTGCCGCAGGTTGTGCCGTCGCGTATTGCCTGCGCATCACCGATCTCGACCCGATCAAGTACGACCTGCTGTTCGAACGCTTCTTGAACCCGAGCCGTATCTCGATGCCCGACATCGACATGGACTTCGACTCGCGATACCGCGATGAGATGATTCGCTACGCCGCCGAGAAGTACGGACGCGACCACGTTGCGCAGATCATCACGTTCGGCACCATCAAGGCTCGCAACGCGGTCCGCGATGCGGCGCGCGTACTCGGCTACCCGTACGGCGTCGGCGACAAGATTGCCAAGGCCATGCCACCACTGGTGATGGGTCGTGACACACCGTTGAAGTACTGCTTCGAGCAGAATCCGAAGTATCTCGACGGCTACAAGGCAGCCAGCGAACTGCGGGCGATGTGCGACGCCGATCCCGACGTCAAGCGGGTCGTCGATGTCGCCAAGGGGCTCGAAGGTCTCAAGCGCAGTGACGGCATCCATGCCGCCGCGGTCGTGATCACCAAGGAACCGCTTACCTCGTACCTACCGATCCAGCGCAAGCCCGAAGCTGGCGGCAGACCCGAAGATGCCCCCGTCGTCACGCAGTACGAGATGCACGGCGTCGAGGATCTGGGCTTGCTGAAGATGGACTTCCTCGGATTGCGAAACCTCGACGTCATCAGCGACACCGTGGCAATGGTTCGCGTTGTCAAGGACCCTGCGTTCGACATCGATGCGGTACCACTCGACGACCAGATGGTGTTCGACTTGATGGCGCGAGGCGAGACGATGGGGGTATTCCAACTCGAGTCTCCCCCGATGCGAGCCTTGCTGCGGTCGTTGGCGCCGACCAGCTTCGGCGATGTGTCCGCCGTGCTGGCGCTGTACCGGCCGGGGCCGATGAGCGTCAACATGCACTACGACTACGCCGATCGCAAGAATGGTCGGCAGCCGGTGAGCTACTTCCACGAGGACGCCAAAGAGGTGCTCGGCGACACATACGGCCTGATGATCTATCAGGAGAGCGTCATGCGTGTCGCTCAGAAGTTTGCCGGCTACTCGCTGGCTGAGGCCGACAACCTCCGCAAGGCCATGGGCAAGAAGTCGCGCGAGGTCATGGCGGACGCGCGCGCGGCGTTCGAGGCCGGAGCCGAGAGCAGTGGCTATGGGCAGGCGCTGGGCAAGCAACTGTTCGACGTCATCGAACGATTCGCCGACTATGCGTTCAACAAGAGCCACACGTTCGGCTACGGGCTCATCACCTATCAGACCGCGTATCTCAAAGCGCACTACCCGGTCGAGTACTTCGCTTGCCTGTTGTCGAGCGTGAAGAGCAACCTCGACAAGGCAGCGGTCTATCTCAGCGACGCTCGGGCTGCGGGCATCAAGGTGCTGACGCCCGACGTCAATCGGTCGGTGATGGACTTCGCCACGGTCACCCCTGAGGAGGTTGCCAGCGAGGTGACCCTGCCCGCCGGCTCGCCCGGTGCGATCACGTTCGGGCTCTCCGCCATCCGCAATGTCGGCGAGGGCCTGGTCGAACTGCTGCTCGGCGAGCGCAATACCAATGGGCCGTATCAATCGTTCCACGACTTCGCCGAGCGCGTACCCGAGCCCGTGCTCAACAAGCGCACCGTCGAGTCCTTGATCAAGGCCGGCGCGTTCGATGCACTCAGTCACCCGCGCCGAGGGCTCCTCATGGTCTTCGAACAGATCATCGATGGCACACTGGTGCGGCGTCGCGAGCGCGATCAGGGCGTGATGAGCCTGTTCGGCGATCTCGGCAGCGACAGTGTCGAGGGTTTCGACGAGCGCGTGGCCATCCCCGACAACGAATTCGACAAGAGCGACCGGTTGCGTTTTGAGAAGGAGATGCTGGGTCTGTACGTCTCCGACCATCCGTTGCTCGGGGTTGAGGCCGCGCTGCGTCGCAAGGTCGACTGTGGGATTGCCGAGGCACCCGAACGCGACGATGGGTCAGTGCTGGTGCTCGGTGGAGTCATCACCAACATGGCTCGCAAGTTCACCAAGAAGGGCGATCAGATGGCGGTGTTCGTCCTCGAGGATCTCGACAGCACGATCGAAGTCACCGTCTTCCCGCGTGCCCTGACGGAACTTGGCCACAAGCTGGTCGACGACGCAATCGTCACCGTCAAGGGCCGGGTTGACAAACGTGACGATGTGCGCGTCGGATTCATGGCCCTCGACGTCAACATCATCGAGGGTCTCGACACCGCGTCGTCGGCGTCATTGCGTCTCAAGGTGCCGTCGACGTCGCTCAACGAACTGAAAATTCACCAGATCCGAAAGATTCTTCGAGACCATCCAGGGGACTCACCTGTCTACCTGCACATCGGTCATGGAAAGATATTGCGCCTGGCAGACGAGTTTTGCGTGGACCTCGATCGGGCCGTCGGAGAGCTGCGAATGTTGCTCGGTCACGACGCCGTCATGCTCTAATCGTCGTCCGCCTTTTCGAAATCGCCGATTTTCTGGCACAATGGGGGCTTCGCACGACGACATGGGGAGCTCTACAGCATGCCAATCCAGGTGGAAACCAGGGACTGTGCAGCGCTCACCGACGCCGATCTCGACGAAATGGCGTCAATGGGCGGAGCGTTCGACATCGGAGTGTTGTCGAAAGCCAAAGAAGATTGGGTGCTGTGCACAACG
>JANOJI010000483.1:0-1689 GCA_031408175.1 Ilumatobacteraceae bacterium | reverse complement strand
CCGTCGGTTGCAGCCCAGCTCGACCAGTTTTGGTGTCGAGATGATGCCGAGATGAGTGCTGAACCAGGCATCCATCGAGCGTCGCCAGGGTGTTGACATTCGGACCTCCCAAGTTGAACGAGCCATCGGGGGAAGTCGATTTGCGCACCATATCCCCGGCCGTGGCAATCCCACCATCACGACCTTCGCGGGCGCGATCTATGTAGCCGGGTTGCCGGTTTCGCGCCCACACTGCCTGCTCGGGTGCGTTCTGAGTGGTGGGAGTACCTGAATCGCGCCCGACGGGATGGAAGCGCGGACGGGCGCACGTCGGGTGGGACGGAGCTAGCTGGCTTGGCGGATCAGTTCGTCGAACAGGCCCTGTTGTTGGGGGTCGTCCGCGGCGGAGTCTTCAGGATGCCACTGCGTGCCGACGATCCAGCGTGCACCGTCGAGCTCCACAGCGTGCACGATTCCGCCGGCATGTCGTCCAACAACGCGCAAACCGTCACCGAGCTGATCCAGTGCTTGATGATGCACGCAGTGGCATCGCTCGGGAGTCTCGGTCCCCATGGCTTTGGCGACACGCGACCCGGCGTCGAGTTCGTTGGCCGTGTACTGCAACCAATGATCCTCGCTGTCGATGTCTTGCACGAGCGTGCCTCCGAGGGCCACGTTGAGCACCTGCAGACCGCGACAGATTGCCAACACGGGCTTGTCGGCATCGATGGCAGCGGCAACCATCGCCAGCTCCATGGCGTCGTGTTCGGGCACGATGCCGTACAACGATTCCTCGGTGGCCTCTTGCCGATATCGACGGGGGTCGATGTCACCGCCGCCGTGAAACACCACCGCGTCGATCCGGCGCAGCAGTGAAGGAATTTCGTCGACCAGGCCGGGGATCGGCGGCAACATCAGCGGGATTCCACCCGCTCGTTCGACCGCCCGAAAGTAGGTCTGACCTGCGGCAAACGGCTTGCCGCGCACGCCTTGGGCCTCGTTTGACTGACGGCCGACGATGACGACGAGGGGATTCACCACGTCAGTGTAAAACCGGTCAGTGCAAACCGGCGCGTCGCACGAGCTCGTCGTAGATGGCCTGCTGCTGCGGCTGGCGGGTTGCGGTGTCTTCGGGGTGCCATTGCAGCCCGACAACCCATGCCTTGGTGGGCAGTTCCACAGCCTCGAGCTGGCCGTCCTCGCTGTACCCGATGGGTACGAGGCCTGCACCCAACTCGGCGATGCCCTGGTGGTGCACCGAGTGGCAGTGGTCGAGGTGCGTGTCGCCGACGAGATTGGCGACGATCGAGCCCTCGACGAGTTTCACCGAATGCTCGCGCATCCAGTGCTCGTCGTTGCCGATGTCTTGCACCAGGGTGCCGCCGAGCACGATGTTGAGTACCTGCATCCCGCGACAGAGGGCGAGCATCGGGAGGTCGAGCTCCAGTGCTGCGCTGGCGATCGCCATGTCGAGTTCGTCGTTGGCAGCGACGATGCCGTACAGCGACTCCTCGGTCGCCTCCTGTCCGTAGCAGCGGGGGTCGATGTCGCCTCCCCCCGGCAACAGCACGCCATCGAAATGCTGTAACACCGTGAGCGCATTGGCCGACAGTTCGTGGATCGGCGGCACCAGCACCGGCACGCCCCCAGCGCGGGCGACAGCCCGGCTGTACGGCTGACTGCTGGAGAACGCGTCGCGCTTGCCCTCGT
>JANOJI010000481.1:0-6936 GCA_031408175.1 Ilumatobacteraceae bacterium | reverse complement strand
TGGTGATCGTGGCGGTTCACGCCGAAGATCCAGATCGGCTGGCCGTTGACGAGTAGCTGGCGGCCGTCGACTTCGATCCGGCGCAGGCCGATGCGATGCGTCGTCGTCTCGACCGACTCGCCCCCAGGGCTCGTGAGCTCGGACGCGACTTCATAGAGATGTGGTGCCTCGGCCGACCACGGCGCGCATGACGGAACGGTCCATTCCGCGGTGACCGTGTGCCCG
Organism: Ilumatobacteraceae bacterium; assembly: GCA_031408175.1. Classification (GTDB taxonomy): domain Bacteria; phylum Actinomycetota; class Acidimicrobiia; order Acidimicrobiales; family Ilumatobacteraceae; genus JAENVT01. The sequence goes on along the minus strand of JANOJI010000481.1, from coordinate 6,711 downwards.
GTGAACAGATACGGCGTGGCGAATGCATGGGGAACGGCCGACACCTGCGACTTGCCGACGGCGCGACCCTTCGGATTGCGCAAGGTGGTGCGCACTGTCCAACCGGACTGCGCCGCAGTGACGAAGCCGACCTCGGTGACAACCTTCACGGTGCCAACGCCGGTCAGCGGATCGAAGTCGCCGTCGCAACGAACGTCAGCAATATGTACGGGTGGGCGAGACTCGACATGCACCGAGCGGTGCAGCCCGGCCATCCACCACTGATCCTGATCCTCGACGTAGCTGCCTGCGCTGTAGCGAATGACGACGATGGCGATGTCATTGGTGCGACCGCTGATGACGTGGTACGACACGTCGTATTCGCTGGGCAGTCGACTGTCGGTGCCATACCCGACAAATGCACCGTTGACATACACGGCGTGCACGCTTTCGGCGCCATCGACCTGGAGCACGATCTGGGTGCCCTTCCACACACGTGGCGCGGCGAAGGTCGTGCGATACACACCAGTCGTGACCCGCGCCGGCAGCGTGGGTGGCGGACCGGGAAACGGCATCTGCACGTTGGTGTAGTGCGGGTAGTCACCGGTGTCCTGCATCGTCCAGTTGCCCGGCACGACGACCGTGGCGGTCGGCTGATCACCGGTGATCGCGGACTCGGGCACCGCATCGGGATGGTCGAACAACGCAAACGACCACGAACCGTCGAGCGACCGCCGATCGGCTCGCGCCAAGGGCACGTGCATGGGCAGGCGGCCGATCGCTGTGATCGTCGGGTCGGTCCACGGCCGGAACGAACCAATGACGGGCAGCGTCATCGGTACCCGGGTCGATCGGGCAACGCGCTCACCCCTTGCTGGCGCCGAGGGTCAATCCGCTGATGAACTGGCGCTGCAAGATGAGATAGACGAACAACGTTGGCATCGCCACGATCATCGAGGCAGCGGCGACGAGATTGTCATTGGTGAAGAACGCTCCGCCGAGATTGGCGATCGATGATGTGATAGGACGCTCGTCGCCCTTGTTGAGCAACACGACAGCCCAGAAGAAGTCGTTGTAGAGCCACGTGAACTCGAGCGTCGCCAACGCCGCGAGCGCCGGACGGCACAGCGGAAGGATGATCTGGAAGAACATGCGCGGCACGCTGGCGCCGTCGACGAGCGCTGCCTCGTTCAGCTCCTTCGGGATCGTCTTCATGTAGTTGCTGAGCACGAATGTGCAGAACCCGGTTTGGAACGCGACGTGGACGATTATCACAGCGATCTTGGTGCCGAGCAGACTGCCGGTGTCGGAGTCGCTCAATGCGTCCGGCCAGGGCACCGCCTTGAAGAACTGAAACAGCGGCTGGAAGAGAACCTGTGCCGGCAGGAGATTCCCGGCGGTGAACAGCAGCAACAATGCGACGTTGAAACGGAAGCTGAAGCGACTGACGGCGAACGCCATCAGGCTCGACATCAGCAAGATCAGCACGATGGATGGGACCACGATGAAGGCGGTGTTGAAGAACGTCTTGCTCATGTTGCCCTGGTTGAACGCGTCGCGATAGTTCGCCAAGCCGAGCGAGTCGGGCCACGAGAAGATTCCCTTCCTCTGGGTCTCCCCGTAGGGCCGCAGCGATGCGTAGAACGCTCCGCCGACGGGCACAAGCCAGGCAAGCGCCAAAGTCGTCAGAAAGCCGTACAGCAACACGCGCAATCCCTTGGAGTAGCCAGGCTTGCGTTCGACGAGGGTCAGCTGGGCGCTCAAAGCTCGTTCTCCCGATAGTGGTTGACGAGGTACCAGACGATGAACCCCAGGCAGAGCACCAACAGCACGACTCCGTAGGCCGAACCCACTCCGACATTTCCGCCGCCTTCACCGGTGAGGTTCTTCTTGACGAGGACGCCCATGACCGAGGTACCGACCGGCTCCTTCAAGGCCACGATGATGTCGAAGGCGCGCAGCGCCTCGATGACCGTAATCACGAACACGACCACGTTGATGGGTTTCATCACCGGGAAGACAACGCGGCGGAAGCTCTGCCACTCGTTGCAGCCGTCGATTGCCGACGCCTCACGAAGCGAGGGATCGACGCTCTTCAGCCCGGCGAGGTACAGCACCATCACGTACCCGATGTGCCGCCACGCCATTGCCACAAGAAGCGCAGCAAAGTTCTTCGACAGGCCCACGGGGTTGTCGAGGAATGGGAGGTGCAGGGTGAAGATCTTGTCGGCGTTGCCAACGAAGTCGATGGGCTTGTCGCGGCCCAGGTTGAACAAGCCCTGCGCCTGGCTGAACATCACGCTCTTCCAGATGAACCCGACGACAGCGAGCGACAACACAACTGGCATGTAGAAGATGCTCTGATAAATTGCGGTACCCCGAACGCCTTTGTCGAGAAGGTATGCGAGCAACATGCCAACGGCGCTGCAGACCGACAGCCACACCAGCAGAACGAGGTTGTTGAACAACGCCGGGAACAACTTGTCCTCTAGCACCGTAAAAATGGTCCAGTAGTTGCCGAAGCCGAGCAGCTGCCAGGTGCCGAGCTTGAGCCCGTCCCACTTCGTGAACGACAAGATGGTGGTCGAGATCGCCGGAAGCCACACGAACACCACGTGGATGGTCGTCGGAATCCCGACCATCAGCGACAGCCAGATCCTGTCGCTTCTCGACAGCTGGCTGAAGCGGCGACGGCGCCGCTTGGGAAGCGGCGCCGTCGTCAAGGTGTCGTTGGACAGAGTGTCGTTCGACATGGTGTGATCCGTCTGTCGCGTGCGGGCCTGAGACTACAGGTAGGCCGACTTCTGCTCTTCGATGGTCTTCAGGATCGAATCGACCTGCGTCGGGTCGGCGTGGAAGTTGGCGAACGCATCGCCGATCACGTTCGAGACGAAGTCCGGGCTTGTGTCACGGTCGAGGAACTGGGCGATGTTCTTTGCAGCACCTACCAGCTCGGCCGACTTCGCCTGAACTGCGGTGTACGCCGTGACGTCGGCTTTGCCGCTGACCGCGACGTTGCTCGGGTTCACCTTGTTGTAAGCATCGAACGCCGCCGCCTGGCCGAGCGCGGTCAAGAGCGCCTTAGCACCCTCGGGGTTCTTCGGGTCCGCAGCCATCATGAAGCCGTCGATCGGGGCGTCGAGAGCGTCGGCCCCGATCGCAGAGTCGAGCTCGGGGAAGTTGAAGAAGTCGAGGTCGTCGAGATACGCCTGGTCTTTGGAGTTACTGGCCACGAAGGTACCGAGGTAGAACATTCCGGCTTCCTTGTTCTCAAGCGCCGTGGCGGCCTCTTCCCACTTGCGCCCATTCGGGTTCTCCTGGTGGAAAGGCAGCAGGCTGGCCCAGGTCGTAAAGACGGCCTTGGTCCGGTCATCGGTCCAACTCTCCTTGCCGGCCAGCAGATCGACGTGGTACTGGTACCCATTGGTGCGCATGTTCAAGATGTCGAACGTACCCTGCACCGGCCACTTGCCGTCGTTGGCGTAGGCGAAGGGGATCAGCCCGTCCGCCTGCATCTTGGTGGCAAGGGCGATCAGCTCGTCCTTGTTGGTCGGGACGACATAGCCCTTCTCGGCGAACAAGCTCTTGCGGTAGTGAACCGCCCATGGGTAGTAGTAGAAGGGCACGAAGTACTGCTTGCCGTCGTTGCCGGTGGATGCGGTCTTGAAGCTCTCCGCACTGTCGGGGAGGTCGGCCCATACATCGGAGATGTCGCCGGCAAGGCCTTTCTCGGCGAAGAAGCGCATGCGATAACCGGCGAACCAGGTGAACACGTCTTCGGGTTGGGCCAGGTAGTTGGTGATGTTGTCCTGGAAGGTGTTGTGGTCGACACCGTTGATCTCGACGGGGATACCGGTCGAATCCAATGCTGCCTTCAGCGAGTCGTACGGCTTCCCGGCTGTCGGCGCCTCGTTGAGCCCAACGGAGACCGCGTCGCCGCTCGGGGCGGGCGCCTCGGTGCCGGCGGGTGCGGTCGTGCCCTCGGGTGCGGTCGTGCCCTCGGGTGCGGTCGTGCCCTCGGGTGCGGTCGTGCCGGCGGGTGCGGTCGTGCCGGCGGGTGCCGCCGTGTCGGCCGGCGCCGCCGTGTCGTCGTCGCCGCATGCAGCCAGGAGGCCGGCGCCGGCGATGCCCGCCACGCTTGCCAGCAATGTGCGACGCGAGACGATGCTGAACCCGGCGTCACGTGGACTGGGTGAAAATTCGTAGCCTTCTGACACTGGTCCCCCTCAGGATGGGTGGTCGATTGCGGTCCTGTCCGTGAAGTCGGACGAGCAATGGTGAACATGTCATGAACAGACGCCGCTGTCAAGAGCTGTGTTTGGATTTCGCACAGAAAATGTCTGGAATCTTCGGCGTGCCTGCGTATGGACAGTCAGATTGCCAACTTTTCTGTTCGAAACTGTTGACTTTCTCGACATCAGGGGGCAGGCTTCCGAGAATGTTCAAGGGCCCCCTCGACACCGTCGCGGCGCGTGTACTGGCCCGCCGACGCCACGAGGTGATCGTTGCCGAAGTGCGCCGCAGGGGCACCGTCCGCGTCAGCGAACTGGCGATATTGCTCGGAGTGAGCGACATGACGGTTCGACGCGACCTCGACCTGCTCGATGCCGCCGGTCTGTTGCTCAAGGTCCACGGCGGGGCAACCCTTCGCGACGAGCGCACGACCGACGAGCCCGGTTTCGAAGCCAAGTCGCTACGCGATATGGGCGAGAAGCATGCCATAGCAATGGCTGCAGCGGCGACGGTTCGGCCGGGCAGTGCAATCGGCATCACGGCCGGGACCACGACGTGGCAACTCGCGTACCACATCGTCGACATCGCCGATCTCACCGTTGTAACCAACTCGGTGCGCGTTGCCGAGGTGTTGCATCAGTCGCAGCGCCCGGATCGAACGGTCGTGCTGACAGGGGGGATCCGCACCCCGTCGGACGCCCTCGTCGGCCCGGTCGCGACGAGTACCTTGCGGTCGCTGCATCTCGATGCCGTGTACATGGGTGTCCATGGCATCAGCGAACGCGCCGGGTTCAGCACCCCGAATCTCATGGAGGCGGAGACCAATCGAGCATTCGTCAGTGCGACCGAGCGGCTGATCGTGCTCGCCGATCACACCAAGTGGAATGTGACCGGGCTGAGCAGCATCGCCCAACTTGCCCAGGCCGACACCCTGATCACCGACACCGGAATGCCGGCCTCGGCGAGGTCGGTGCTGAGCGAACACATCGGGCACATCGTGGCCGCCGACCCACTGTTCAACGACAATGATGCGACCATGACCGAACTGAGGAGGGTGTAGTGGCGACGGTGACCTTTTCGAGGGCCAGCAGGATCTATCCCGGCATGACTCACCCTGCCGTCGACTCGCTCGAGCTGGAGATCGCCGACGGCGAGTTCCTCGTGCTGGTCGGTCCGTCCGGCTGCGGCAAGTCGACAACACTGCGGATGCTCGCCGGGTTGGAACCAATCGACGAGGGCAGCGTGTACATCGGTGACACCGACGTAACCATGCTGCCTCCGCGTGAGCGCGATATCGCCATGGTCTTCCAGAGCTATGCGCTGTATCCGCACATGACCGTGGCTGAGAACATCGGCTTTCACCTGAAGATCAAGCGGATGCCGAAGGCGCAGATAAGCGAGCGCGTGCGCGAGGCGGCACGCCTGCTCGATCTCGACAACTATCTCGACCGCAAGCCGGCCAAGCTGTCGGGCGGGCAACGGCAGCGCGTCGCCATGGGACGTGCCATCGTTCGTCAACCGCAGGTGTTTTTGATGGACGAGCCGCTGTCCAACCTCGATGCCAAACTCCGCGTGCAGACCCGAACGCAGATCGCTGCATTGCAGCGGCGGCTCGGTGTCACCACCGTCTATGTCACCCACGATCAGGTGGAGGCGATGACCATGGGCGATCGCGTCGCCGTCTTGAAAGACGGCATCCTTCACCAATGCGCCTCTCCCCGGGAGCTGTTCACTGCGCCGGCGAACATCTTTGTCGCCGGGTTCATCGGCTCGCCTGCGATGAACATGCTGCAATGCACGGCGACACCGGAAGGACTCGTATTCGACGATCTGAGATTGCCCCTTGCGACGACCCAGCGCAGCGCACTGACCTCCGATCAGGTGACGGTCGGCGTGCGGCCGGAATCGCTGCACCTGGGTAGCGGAGGACTCAAGGCAACCATCGTCGCCGTCGAAGAACTCGGTTCCGATTCGTTCCTGTACTGCACGCCGTTGGCTCGTCCGGATGTGTCGCTCGTCGCCCGGACGGACGGCCTCAATGCCTCGCGGCCGGGCAGTACCGTGCATCTCATGCCCGACTTCGCCGCGATGCATGTGTTCGACACCGCCAGCGGCGCCCGGCTCGAAGGCTGACCTGTGACCGTGCCCACCGATCAGCGGATTGATCCGTACCTCGGCACGGTGGTACATGTCGTTGGGGCGCGCCAAGCCCGCCCCAACCTTCCCTCGACAGGGTGTCCGTTTTGCGTCGGAGGTCTGGAAGCGCCCGATCCGTACGAGGTGCATTGGTTCCCGAATCGTTGGCCGGCCATGCAGGGCAGTCGGTGTGAAGTCGTCCTGTACACCCCCGACCACGATGCCACCTTGTGGTCGCTCGGCACCGACGGCGTGCGCAAGGTCATCGACTTGTGGGCCGAGCGAACCACGGCGCTCGGCCAACGCGACGACGTCGACTTCGTCTTGGTGTTCGAGAACCGCGGGCCACAGGTGGGTGCGACG
>JANOJI010000474.1:0-2716 GCA_031408175.1 Ilumatobacteraceae bacterium | reverse complement strand
TGATCTGGCGGATACCAGGAGAGTTCAGCGAGGCGCGAGGCTCCACGCCACGCGGTGCGGTCCTGGTCGCCGACCTGCCACTGGTCGATCACTTCGACGGCCGCGCCGTCGGCTACATGCTGCTGACCACCCTGTGGGGTATCGGAGCCGTCGTCGAATCCACGAGCACGGCACGACTCAAAGTCCACCGCGAGTACCACGCACTGGTGATCGGCACTGCGGCAATGGCGATCTCCATCGGGTCGATCGCCTTCATGCCGAACCTCTTCGGTGCCATCGCCGTGGGAACGCTCGGCGGGAACGGCAGCGGTCTTGCCTTCACACCGGGTTCTCGCTGCTCCAACGGGCGACGGCCGATTCGCCGCGAGCCACCGCGTTCGCCATGGCAGACACGTTTGAACAGTCGTCGTTCATCACCGGGATGATCGTCGCCGGCTGGGCGGTTGGCTTCCGACGATCGCGTTGCGTCAGGGTTCGGCAACGCCTGCCACGGTGATGACCAACTCGCCGTAGGCCGGAACCAAGGTGTCGCAGACGCGGAAATCGGGTACCCCAGTGATCATGCCCTCCGTTTCGTCGTCGTCGCCGAACAGCAGCGATCCGAGCACAACCGTTTTGGGTGAGCGTTACTCGCTCACGACGCGGATCGCTATCGGCGGTATGGGCGAGGTCTGGGCTGCCACGGACACTGTGCTGGGCCGCGAGGTGGCAGTGAAGATCCTGCGCCACGACCTCGTCGACTCCTCCGTCTTCTTGGAGCGGTTCCGAGCCGAGGCGCGACACACTGCAGCGCTCACACATCGCGGTATCGCCGGTGTCTTCGACTACGGCGAAGACCGCCGCGACGGGCAGCACGTGGCATACCTCGTCATGGAACTCATTCCGGGGCAGCCCCTCTCGAAGGTGATGTCTTCTCGAGGAGCGCTGCCCGTCAGCATGGCCCTGTCGTTGTTGGCCCAAACCGCTGAAGCGCTGCACGCTGCACACGTTTTTGGTGTCGTGCACCGCGACGTCAAGCCGGGGAACCTTCTCCTTCTCGATGACGGAACCATCAAGGTCACCGATTTCGGCATCGCCCGTGCCGCGAATTCGGTGGCGCTGACCGAGGTCGGGCAGGTCATCGGAACGGCCATGTACATCTCTCCCGAACAGGCGATCGGCGCCGAAGCAACGCCCGCGAGCGACATCTATTCGCTCGGGGTGATCGGCTACGAAATGCTCGCCGGGCGCGCACCATTCACAGCCGACAACGCAGGGGCGTTGGCCATGGCCCACGTTCATCAGCCACTGCCGCCGCTGCCGCCGTCGGTGCCCGCCGCAGTGCGGGCCGCGATCGTCGAAGCCCTTTCCAAGGATCCAGCCGATCGTCCTCGCGATGCTCACGTGTTTGCGGCCACCCTCCGACGTCTTCAGTTGAACTTCATGCCTCCACCCGGCGCACCGAGTGATGACGTCGACGAGCTTGCGCGCACAGAGATGATGGGCGACGGCGACGGATCGCGAACCGCAGTCATGCCGCCGGGCGGCATCGTCGCGATCGCCCCGACTCTCGGCATGTCTCAGCAGCCGTACGCGTCGCGACGTTTGCGTCGGCGGCTCGGTGTTGCGGCCCTCGCCGCAGTCATTGCCGTGGCCGCCGTCGCCCTACTTCGTGACCAAGACGACGAGGGACCCATCATCTCCACGACAACAACAGCCGTCGTGACCAGGCTGGTGACGGTCGATCCGAGTCTCCTCGTCGGGCGCCCCGCCGCGACAGCCTATGAACAGTTGTCCAATCTCGGCTTCGACGTCTCTGTCGACATCGTTGACGCTCCAGGAGTCGTGGCGGGCATAGTGACGGGTGTCGAGCCCAGCGGACCCGTCGCAGCAGGAGCGACGGTGACGATCAGTGTCAGCAGTGACGGCCTGACAACCACGACCGCTGACTCGGTCCCCGGGAAGGGCAAGGGCCGAGGCAAGGACAAGCCCTGACGATCGATCAGGGTTCGGCGAACCCCGCCACGGTGATGACCAGTGCGCCGTCGGCCGGATTCTCGGCGAAGACGAATGTGAGTTCCTGAGTCTCTCCGCCGCCGAGGAAGTCGACCACCTGATCGCTGCTCGTGGTCTGCCCATCGATCGTCAGCTCCGCCACCACCTGCACCTCGGCAGCACCGAGGTCACCTCGATTCACGATCTCGATAGGCACGAAGAACTGTCCGCTGACCTCCTTCACCGTTCCCGGGCGGTCAGCGACGGGTGCGGCCGCGGCATCGGTGTGGAATGCCCGCACGACCAACAGACCCACGACGACGACCAGGATCAACGCCGAGACACCGAAGGTGACCCACTCGGGGCGGGTACGCACTGCGTGCTGGGCACGCTTACTCGTTGAGGTTTGCCTGGTCATATGGCCAACCTTCCCGCTGCGCCGCCGATGGCTGCCGGGAGGCCGAGCACGATCACGTGCGCCAGGGTTACCCGCCATGGTGCGTCGGCCCGCTGGAAGAGCCAGAGCATGGCCAACGAACTCAACAGGGCGACGACGTACGACGCCACAGTCTCGATGAGCGGATGGTGCAGCAGACCCGGCTGAGCGTGACGGCGCGACTGGCCGGAGAAGCCTGCGACGAACACGATTGCATAGGCGAACAACAACGAGGCGGCCATGATCGCGAGTAGCCACAGCGGGCTCCGCGACGCGGTCAGCATCGGCACTTCGTCAGTCGGCGCG
>JANOJI010000457.1:0-1985 GCA_031408175.1 Ilumatobacteraceae bacterium | reverse complement strand
GACCAATTCGACGACCTCCGGCGATTCCATGAATCGAACATTAGTTCGATCAACCCGAAGAAATCAAGCAGTATTATGAGATTTATTATGTCTGATTGGCTAGAACTGTTCCGGCGCTGGCTGCACCCACGCACGCAATAGCGACCACCTGCAGCATGCCGAGCGGCTCGTGCAGCACCAACCATCCCATCCCGGCAGCGACCGCCGGGCTCGTGCTCATCACAACGCCGAACGTGCGGGCACCGACCGAGCGCAGCGCATGAATCTCGAGGGTGAACGGGATCGCCGCCGACAGGATCGCCACTGCCAGTCCGATCATCAGGGCGCGGGACTCCACGAGTCGTGCGCCACCCGTTGCGATCCCTAGCGGCGCCACGGCAAGGGTTGCAACGACCATCGCCAGGGCGAGCCCGTCGACGCCTTCGAACTGGCGGCCCGTCCGTCGGCTCAACAGGATGTAACTCGCCCAGCCTGCCGCGGCGGCAAGCGCAAACGCGACTCCGCCACGGTCGAGATGTCGCGTGGCTCCGCCCAGCAGCACCACGCCCACGGCAGCCAGCAACACGTAGGCGAACTCCCACGCCCTGCGCGACATCGACGCGGCGAGGCCCAGCGGGCCGAACAGTTCGATGGTCACGGCGATGCCAAGGGGGAGGCGTTCGACTGCCGCGTAGAAGCAGACGTTCATCACCGCCAGCACCAGGCCGAACACGCACACCACGTGCCAGTCGCGACGCGACCGGCCGGCGAGACGTGGCCGGGCGACGATCAGCAGGATCACCGCAGCGAGGCCCTGCCGCAACAGCACAGTCCCGGGGGCACCGACGCGCTCGAACAGCGACGAAGCGATGGCCGCGCCGAGTTGCACCGACACGATCGATGCGCCGACCAAGGGAATCCTGTTCACCTGCTGCAGCGTGACGATCCAATGACCCGCTGGGAAATGCCGATCGAGATCTGGTTATGCTCCGAACGTATGACCGTCGAGCTGCGTCATCTGCGCTGTTTCCTGGCGATCGCAGACGAGGGCAACATCACCCGGGCGGCACAACGACTGCATGTGTCGCAGCCGGCGCTCTCGCGAACGCTGCTGCAACTGGAACGCAGTCTCGCGGTTCGGCTCGTTGATCGTTCGACCCATCACCTGACGCTGACCGAGGCCGGCATCACGTTTGCCAAGTCGGCCGGCGAGGCCGTCCGTCGTGTCGACGAGGCGATCACATCGATCAGCGCGGCGGTGCCACCGTTTCGCTTCGGTCACAATTGGAGCAGCGCGACCCATGCTGCGGCGATCATGCGATCGTGGAAGGCGGCATTCCCGCAGCGTCAGTTGCGATCACGGCGCAGTGACGAGCGCGTCGGAGGCTTGGTTGCGGGGCAGGTCGATGTGGCTCTGGTTCGGGGCCCGATCACCGACCGATCGTTCCGCTCGACTGTGATCGACAACGAACCGAGAATGGCCGTCGTTCCGATCGGTCATCGCCTTGCAGGCGAGTCAGAGGTGTCGCTCGCCGACCTCGCAGCCGAGACCCTGGTCGTGAGTTCGATCACCGGCACGACCACACTGGATCTCTGGCCGAAGCCGCCGCGGCCGACCATTGGCGTCGACCTGTCGACCATCGACGACTGGTTGATCGCGATCGCCACGTCGGCGGGCGTTGGGATCACCCCAGCGTCGACGGCAACGTTGCATCCACATCCGGACGTTCGTTTCATTCCGATCCACGACGCACCGACGGTTCCGCTCGTCCTGGTGTGGCCGCGGCACAACCCGCATCCTTACACCAAAGCATTTGTCGCCAACGCCCAGCACGCCGTGCGGCGCCTAGCGGACTAGTTGCTGGGCGCTGGCTGACGGTGCCAGCGATAGTGGGTCTGACGGGTCCGGCCGACGGCCGCACATGCTGCGCTCGTGCCCACCACTGGGGTGAGCTCGTGGATTGCGCCCTCGATCATTTCGTCTCGTCGCCTCTGATCTCGGCGCT
>JANOJI010000456.1:0-6621 GCA_031408175.1 Ilumatobacteraceae bacterium | reverse complement strand
GCCGGCGGCGATGGGACCCCCGACAACGTCGAGGTGGTGGCGTTCACCCCATCGTCGAATCTGGCGATGGGCGAGTACCCGGCATCCATCGCCGCGCTCGACGATCAGGGTGATCTCGAGTTCATCGCCTCGCGTTTGTATGGCGGAGTCGACCCCGATTCGCTGGCCCGTTGCCGCTACGGCAATGCGGTCATGTTGAGCTGTCGGCCCTACGGCGACGGCGGCGGCGAGGTCGTCACCATCGGCACGACAGATTGGGTCTTCGGCCTCGCCGGCGATCCGCTGGTTGCCCAGGTCACCCGCAACGTCATCGAACGTGGTCTCGGACACTGATGGGAGTTCGACGGTGCGTGCTTGTCGCGCTCGTTGTCACTGCGACGAGCTGCAGCTCGCCGCCTCGGGACGAGGCGCGCGACTCCCTGCTCGAGCAGTTGGAAGAGGGCGGGCTCGATCGGCCGACAGCGGAGTGCGTCGTCATCGCCTTCTTCGACGGCAAGTCCGATGCAGAGCTGCAGGGATTCTTCGATCGCGAGGAACTGACACCGGAAGAGGCTGCCGAGTTCGCCGCACTGGGCAGGAGCTGCGCCGGATAGCTTTACGATTTGTACATCACCGATTTGATCATCGAGCAGTCATCGAGCAGCCATCGAGCAGTCATCGAGCAGAAGGGGGGTGCGCAGTGTCACGAATTCTCACCGTCGCCGCCGCCCAGCTCGGGCCCGTGCAACGCGACGACGTTCGCGAGCACGTCGTCGCGCGCATGATCGCGCTGCTGCACCAGGCGGCGCAGCACGGTGTGGAACTCGTGGTCTATCCCGAGCTGGCGCTCACGACATTCTTCCCGCGCTGGTTCGTCGACGACATCGCCGAAGCCGACCACTGGTACGAACGCTCGATGCCGAACGCGGCGACGCAACCATTGTTCGACGAGGCCCGCCGGCTGGGCATCGGCTTCTGCATCGGCTACGCCCTGCTCGACGAAGACGGGCATCGGTGGAACGTGCAGACCCTCGTCGAGCGCGATGGATCGATCGTCGCCACCTATACCAAGACGCACATCCCCGGGCACGAGCAGAACGAGCCCGACCGCCCGTTCCAACATGCGGAGCGCTACTACTTCGAACCCTCAGCCGACGGGTTTGGTGTGTGGCCAGCCTTTGGAGGCGTGATTGGCATGATGATCTGCAACGACCGGCGTTGGCCGGAGAGCTATCGGGTGATGGGGTTGCAAGGCGTGGAGATGATCCTGTGTGGATACAACACTCCGATTCACTACCCGCCGGATCCCAGCCAAGACATCTTGCAGGGCTTCCACAACGCGCTGGTGATGCAGAGCGGCGCCTATCAGAACGGCACATGGGTGGTCGGCGTCGCCAAGGGCGGCGTCGAGGAGGGCGTCGACTCGCTGGCGCAGTCGATGATCATCGCTCCCAGCGGACAGATCGTCGCCCAGGCTGTCAGCAGCGACGACGAGTTGGTGGTTGCTCGCTGCGACCTCGACTGGTGCAAGCGTTACAAAGACACGCTGTTCGACTTCGATCGCTATCGCCGGCCCGAGCTGTACGGCCGCATCACCGGTCAGCCCGGCGTGGTCGAGACGGCATGATGGCTGTGATCTGATGGCTGCCATCACCTCGGGGCTCGTGTGCGGGCATCATCACCTGTATTCGGCGCTGGCCCGTGGCATGCCGGCCCCGCCGAAGCAGCCGATGAACTTCATCGAGATCCTCGAGCAGATCTGGTGGCGCCTCGACGTTGCTCTCGACGAGGAGATGATCCGCTGGTCGGCCATGCTCGGAGCGACTGAAGCGTTGCTGAGCGGCACCACCGGCATCATCGACCATCACGAGAGTCCGTCTGCTATCGACGGCAGCCTGTCGATCATCGCCGAGGCCTGTGCCGACGTGGGTGTGCGTGTCAACTGTGCGTACGGGGTCACCGACCGCCACGGTTCGGCGCAGGCGTCGCGGGGCCTCGCCGAGAACGAGCGGTACCTGCGCGCCGGCGGGCGCGGGATGGTCGGCGTGCACGCCGCGTTCACCTGCCGCGATGAGACGTTGGTGGCCGCATCGGAGCTGGCTGCCGATCTCGGCGTCGGAGTCCACATTCACGTGGCCGAGGGGATTGCCGATCGCGATGCCGGGGCCCGCCTCGCGCCGCTTGCTGCCAACGACTGGTTGCTGGTTCACTGCGTGCATCTCGACCGAACGCTGCCCGGCACGATCGCCCACAATCCGCGATCGAACATGAACAACGCGGTGGGTTACGCCACGCCGACGGATCGGCCGAATCCGGTCGTGCTGGGCACCGACGGAATCGGCGCCGACATGCTCGAAGAAGCGCGGCTCGCCTACGTACGACTGCGCGAGTACGACGTGGCCGCCACGCCCGACGTCGTCTGGTCGTGGCTCGAGGAGGGCTATCGCTTCTTCCCCGAGTGTCGCGACGATCGCGTCGAGTTCAACTACGACCACGCCGATAGCGCGTGGCACACCGCGTTCACGCCGGGCATGCGGGCTGTCAACGTCACCCTTGGTTCGGGCGAGGTTGTGCTGCGCGACGGCAGTCCGACGCGTGTCGACATCGACCAGGTTCGTGCCAAGGCTGCCGAGCAGGCCGCACGGCTGTTCGCCAAGTTGTGAATCAAGTGTTGAAAGGGCTCCGATGACCACACCAGCTGCGATCTATCTGCAAGACGCACATCCAATCCGCGAGGGGATGGAGTTTGCCAAGTACGCCGAGGCCAAAGGCTTCGACGCGGTGTGGCAGGCCGACAGTCGGCTGGTGCGCGACGCCATCGTGCCGATGGCGGCCTTCGCCTCGGTCACCGAGACGATCAAGATTTGCTCGGGTGTGGTTGATTGCTGGACTCGCAACCCGGCCCGGCTGGCATCGACCTTCTCGACGCTCGACGACCTCGCCCCGGGCCGCGTGATTCTCGGAATCGGTGCCTGGTGGGATCCATTGGCGGCCAAGGTGGGGATCCAGCGAGCCCGACCCCTTGGGGTGATGCGCGAAGTCGTGACCGCGGTGCGCGCGTTGCTGCACAACGAGACCGTCAGTTTCGACGGCGACTACGTGCATCTCGACGGTGTCGAACTGGACTACGTGTACCAGGAACGCCGGCCGAAGGACGTGCCGATCTACATCGGCGCCACCGGGATGAAGATGATGGAACTCGCGGGCGAGATCGCCGACGGTGTGGTGCTGAACTACCTGGTGTCGCCCGAGTACAACCAGCGGGCCATCGAGGCACTGCAGATCGGGCTCGATCGATCCGGTCGCACCTTGGCCGACATCGATCGCCCGCAGTTGGTGGTCTGCTCGGTGCACGACGATCGCCAGACGGCTCTCGACATGGCCCGGCTGATGGTCACGCAGTACCTCGGTCAGCAACCCCACATCATGAAGGCGTCGGGTGTGCCGCAGAGCCTGCTCGATCGGGTTGGTGAGGTCCTGACCTGGCCGGCCACGCACGAACAGGTGGTCGTCGCATCGAAGTTGGTGCCCGACGAGATCGTGCAGATGCTGACCGCCTCGGGCACGCCGGCCGAGGCTCGCGACCGTGTCTCGCACTACATCCGCAACGGGTGCACGTGCCCGATCCTGTACCCCTTGGGCGACGTGTACGCAATGATCGACGCCTTCGCCGGCTGGACCGCCACCTAGCGACGACCGGATCCCTAACCTTCGGAGGTGGATGTCGATGGGGGTCTCGTTTGCCGCTTGGAGGCGACCGCGGCGACAGCCAGTCTTGATCTGATCGATGCGTTGAGACGGCTCGATCCGGCGAGCGCCGCGGCTGGTCGCAAGTTTCTCGGCGGCGCGCTGATTGCCATGGGACAAGGCCGATACGTGAATCGGGCGATTGGTGTCACCATCGATGAGTTGTCGTCGGACGATGCCGATGCGATCGAGCAGTTCTTCATCGAGCGGAAGCTGAACCCCATGGTGGAGTTGTCGTCGTGGGCGCCGCCGTCGACGGTTGCCGAGTTGGCCGGGCGCGACTTCGTCGCCCGATGGTTCCGGTCGGTCTTCGCGCTGACACCCTCGGCGGCCCGGCTTGCGCAGTCGACCGATCTGCGGATCGAACGGGTCGGTGGCGACGACCAAGAGCGGTGGCTCGCGGTGTTCAACAAGGGGTTCGACGCCGAGCACGGCGACGCGTGGGCGGCCAATGACGAGATCGGCAGGGCCAGCTTGATCCTGCCGAACTCCCAGACCTTCCTCGCATTCCTCGACGGACAGCCTGTCGGGTGCGGTTCGATGCAGATCGTCGACGGTGTCGCCTGGCTGGGCGGTGCCGCCACGGTGCCAGCCTTCCGAAAGCGCGGTGTGCAGGCAGTACTCGTCGCCCATCGATTGCACCTGGCCGCCGAGCTCGGTTGTGAACTTGCCGCTGTGACTGCGCTGTCCAATGGACCTTCGGCGCGCAACATCGTTCGCCTGGGGTTCCAGCACACCCACACGCAGGTCGTGATCGAACGCCGAGCAACCTTTGGTGACGAGTCGGCGTCTGAATAAGTAATGAAGCCGATCACCAGCTTGCAACCGGATCACGAATTGAGTGACGAGCCGGTGCCAGCAATCGTGTCGTGCGACATCGGATTCGACGAGTTGCTCGCTACTCAAACATCAATGGCCGGCCCTGACTGCCATGACCGCGGCGACTGGAACAACGTTGTCGCACACTCACCGGGGGAGTGTGCGCGAGACCAGGCAGTTCTGGCGCTGTGCCGACTTCCATGTCAGCACCTTGAACGACCCTGTCGTTCTATGTGCTGACACAGACAGCGGAGGACGAGCGCCAGAGCGAAGCAGATCGGAGTCGCTGCCGAACTTCGTCGCTCTCGAGTCGTCCAGCGTCTTGCCAGCGACAAAGTTCACCTTGGCACCCGAGCAGATTGCCCTGATATCGAGCGGGCGAGCCAGAGCTATTTTGCAGCTGGCAGGTCGAGGCCAGCGCCCGTAGAGGACGTATTGAGAGTTGCTGAGGTTTTCGATGTTGGTTGGTCCGTGGTTGCGTGTGAAGTATTTGACTACGCACCAACGTCGGTTGATACGGCCGTTCCCGCACTGGCCGCCACCACGCAACCGATTGCCACGGCCTGAAGAGCGCCGACCGATTCGTTCAACACCAACCAACCCAACACGGCGGCAACCGCCGGACTGGTGCTCATGACGACACCGAACGTGCGTGGACCGACAGAACGCAAGGCGTGAATCTCGAGGGTGAACGGGATCGCCGCCGACAGCATCGCCACCGCCAGGCCGATCATCAGGGCGCGAGGTTCGAAGAGGCGCATGCCGCCAGTGGCGACCCCCAACGGCGCCACGGCCAGCGTGGCAACGGCCATCGCGAGGGCGAGACCGTCGACTCCGTCGAAATGCCGGCCGGTCTTGCGACTCAGGAGGATGTAGCCCGCCCAGCCGACGGCGGCGGCGAGGGCGAAGGCGACACCTCCCCGGTCGAGGTGACGCGTTGCGCCGCCCAGCAGCACCACGCCCACGGCTGCAAGCAACACGTAGGCAAACTCCCGTGTCCTCCGTGACAACGATGCGGCGAGCCCAAGAGGGCCGACCAACTCGATGGTCACTGCGACGCCCAGCGGGAGGCGTTCCACGGCTTCGTAGAAGCAGACGTTCATCGCAGCAAGCACAATGCCGAACACGCACACCAACAACCAGTCCGGACGGTGCCGGCCCACCAGTCGTGGTCTCGCAATGGCAAGGAGCACGACCGCAGCAAGACCCTGTCGCAACAGCACAGTGCCCGAAGCCCCCACCTGCTCGAACAGCGACGAGGCGATGGCCGCGCCGAGTTGTACCGACACCGTCGTGTCGACGAGGCGATCACATCGATCAGCGCGGCGGTGCCGCCGTTTCGCTTCGGTCACGATTGGAGCAGCGCGACCCATGCTGCGGCGATCATGCGATCGTGGAAGGCAGAGTTTCCGCAGCGTCAGTTGCGGTCACGGCGCAGCGACGAGCGCGTCGGAGGCCTGGCTGTGGGACAGGTCGACGTGGCTCTGGTTCGAGGGCCGATCATCGACCGATCGTTTCGATCGATCGTGATCGACAACGAACCGAGAATGGCCGTCGTTCCGATCGGTCATCGCCTTGCAGGTGCGTCAGAGGTGTCGCTCGCCGACCTCGCAGGCGAGACCCTGGTCGTGAGTTCGATCACCGGCACGACCACACTGGATCTCTGGCCGAAGCCGCCGCGGCCGACCATTGGCGTCGACCTGTCGACCATCGACGACTGGCTGATCGCGATCGCCACGTCGGCGGGCGTCGGGATCACGCCAGCGTCGACGGCAACGTTGCATCCACATCCGGACGTTCGTTTCATTCCAATCCACGACGCACCGACGGTTCCGCTCGTCCTGGTGTGGCCGCGGCACAACCCGCATCCTCACACCAAAGCATTTGTCACCAACGCCCAGCACGCCGTGCGGCGCCTAGCGGACTAGTTGCTGAGCGCTGGCTGACGGTGCCAGCGATAGTGGGTCTGACGGGTCCGGCCGACGGCCGCACATGCTGCGCTCGTGCCCACCACTGGGGTGAGCTCGTGGATTGCGCCCTCGATCATTTCGTCTCGTCGCCTCTGATCTCGGCGCT
>JANOJI010000448.1:0-3219 GCA_031408175.1 Ilumatobacteraceae bacterium | reverse complement strand
GGTGAAGTCGTCGGCAATCGAGCTGTGCACGTAGATGCGTTGGGTCGAGATGCAGCTCTGTCCGGCGTGGCTGAAGCCGGCGATCTTGATCTTGGCCGCGGCCGTCTTCCAGTCTCCGTCCGGCTCGAGGATCACCGGGGCATTGTTGCCGAGCTCGAGACCAACGCGCTTGCGAGGAGCCCGAGAGCGGATGCTCCATCCGACCTCGGGAGAGCCGGTGAACGTGATCAGGGCGATGTCGGGATGGTCGACGATTGCGTTGCCGACCGTGGCGCCGCCGCCGGTGACGACGTGGAGGTACTCGGGCGGCAGGCCGCATTCCTCGACCAGCAGCGTGGCCAGTTCGATCGAGCTGAACGGAGTCTGACTGGCCGGCTTGAGCACGACGGGACAGCCGGCGGCGATCGCAGGAGCCAGCTTGTGGGCGACGAGGTTCAGCGGGAAGTTGAACGGTGCAATCGCCCCGACGACGCCGATCGGCACCCGCAGCGTGAACCCCAGCTTGCCCTCACCCGCTGACAGCGCGTCGAGCGGAATCATCTCCCCCGCCAGCTTGCGAGCCTCAGCTGCAGCAAACAGGAACGTGCCAACCGCGCGTTCCGCTTCAGCGCGGGCGGTCTTGATCGGCTTGGCCGCTTCCTTGGCGATGATGGTCGCGAACTGGTCGCGTCGCTCGGTCAGTAGCTGGGCGGCTTTGTCGAGGATGGCGGCCCTTCTCCACAGCGGAAGCGGTGTCTTCAGTGCGGCCTTCGCTGACGCAACAGCTATTGCAACGTCGTCTGCCGTCTGGGCCGGGATCTCGCCGATGACGGAATCGTCATAGGGCGAACGGACAGTGATCGTTTGAGCCATGTCGACCGACGATACTTGCCCCATGACCAGCCCTCGTCATCCGTTCCTCGAGTGGGATGGACCACTTCCGTTTGCCCATCGAGGCGGCGCCAGCGACATGCCGGAGAATACGATGGAGGCGTTCCAGTACGCCGTCGATCTCGGCTATCGATATCTCGAAACCGACGTCCAGGTGACCGCCGATGGGGTGCTGGCAGCGTTCCACGACAACGATCTGCAGCGCACGTGTGGCCGAGCCGGCAAGATCAGCGAGCTGCCCTGGTCCGAGGTCTCCAAGGCGCTCGTCGACGGCAAGGCTCCGATTCCGCTGTTGGAGGATCTGATCGGCGCGTGGCCGGACGTTCGTATCAACATCGACTGCAAGTCCAACGCCGCGGTCGACGCGCTGGTGGCGTCATTGCGTCGCACAGACTCGTTGTCCAGGGTCTGTGTCGCGGCGTTCAGCGATGCCCGTCTGCGCCGGTTGCGCAAGCAGCTTGGCGCCGAGTTGTGCAGCTCGCTCGGCCCGATCGAGTTGGCATTGCTGCGTTTCGGCCTGCTGCGCAACCCACCGGGCCTCGCAGCTCAGGTGCCGGTGAAGCAAGGGCCGGTGACCGTTGTCAACCGAGCCTTCGTCGCCCGATCGCACCGGCTCGGGCTGCACGTGCACGTGTGGACCATCGACGATGCCGCCGAGATCGAACGATTGCTCGACCTGGGGGTCGACGGGATCATGACCGATCGCCCGCTCGTGCTGCGCCAAGTCCTCCAATCCCGCGGCGCCTGGCACTCCTAACCCAAGCGCTTGATGACCGGCGCCCCGATGCGGGGCGGGAGTCATCAAACGCACGGTCGAGTTTCGTCACTGACGATTCGAGAGGAGGCCGGAGCGGAGGGTCAGGAGGGTGCCGGCGGCGAGCACCAGTACACCGGCCAGGGTGACCAGTGGGCCGTATTCAATGGTGATGAGCGAACTGGGCGGCGCCGTTTCGACTGCTGCCGACACCCCCCCGGCGAAGACGACAGCAACCATCGTGAGGCCGCCGGTGACCCATCTCCTGGGGAACCACTGGAGTGTGGCGGCACCGGCGAGCAGCAACGGGACGATCGGCCACAATCGCACTCCCCACCCGACAAGGCTCGATTCCGAGAATCCCAGCCGGTCGACGAGTGAAAAGATTTCGTAGCTGCTCCGTCGACGGGCACCCGAGCGCAGCCACGGCAGAAACGTGCCCACCACCGCGACGAGCGCGCCGGTCGTGGCGATCACTCGCCCGATGAGAATCCGCTGCACTGCGGCAGCGTAGGTTCCGGTCATGGCCTCACCCCGGTTCCATTCCATTCGGTCGCCCCACGGATTGGTGGCCAGCGCCGATCACCTCGCCACGCAGGCGGGTCTTCGAGCGCTGGTGCTCGGTGGCAACGCGGTCGACGCTGCAATCGCGACGAACGCCGCAATCGCGGTTACAGCTCCGCATCTGTGTGGGATGGGCGGTGACCTGTTCGCACTCGTACATCGTGACGGCGAGGTGTTCGCCCTCAATTCGACCGGACGAGCCGGTGCGGGCGCCGACGCCGCCGCGCTGCGCGCCGAGGGATGCACCGACATGCCGTTCCGACACGACGTCAGGGTGGTCACGGTGCCCGGGTGCGTTGACGGATGGGTCGCGCTGCACGAACGATTCGGCACACTGCCGCTGTCGGAGCTGCTGCAACCAGCGATCACCCTCGCCGCTGACGGCTTCCCGGCCAGCCCGCTGCTGGTCGGCGCGGCGGCCCGAGCCGACGAAGGCGCCAGCGAGAACCTTGCAGAACTGATCAGCCAGCTCGCCCGTCCCGGTGCTCGGGTCCACCGCTCCGGCGCTGCTCGAGCGCTGAAGGCCATCGCAGACGGTGGCCGCGCCGCGTTCTACCAGGGCGAGTTCGGCGCCGGGCTCAAGGCGCTGGGAGCAGGGTTCTACAGCGACGACGACTTCGTTCGACCGTTGTCGGAGTGGGTGACGCCGCTGATGGTGCACACCTTCGGCGTCGATCTGTGGACGCTTCCCCCCAATTCGCAGGGCTACCTCACGTTGGGCGCCGCCGAGTTGGCAGGGCGTCTTGACCTGCCGGCGGATCCGAACGACGTCAGCTTCGCCCACCTACTGATCGAGGCTGCGACGGCGGCAGGTTTCGATCGTCCCGATGTGCTCAGCGACACTGCCAACGGCCCCGAGCTTCTGCAATCGATCACCCAACGGATCGACATGATCGATACCGAGCGAGCGTCGAACCGGTGGGCACCCGCACGCGATGGCGACACCACCTATCTGTGCACCGTCGACGGCAACGGAATGGGCGTGTCGTTGATCCAGTCCAATGCCGCCGGGTTCGGCTCCGGGTTGGTCG
>JANOJI010000438.1:0-7803 GCA_031408175.1 Ilumatobacteraceae bacterium | reverse complement strand
CGGCGCAGCTGCTGCACAGGGTCGATTCCGTACATCGCCCGCTTCAACGGCAGGTGAACGTAGAGCCCGTCGAGGAGCTCGGTGAACATCGTGATGATGTTGTTGCGCTCGAGTTGGGTCAGCGGATCTCGTAGTGGAGCGGCAGCCACTGCTTCCGCCCAACTCAGCCCGACAAGCGCGTCGTTCACTACAGCGCCGCGTTGTCGGCGAAGAGTTGATCGAGATTGTCGAGCACATGGTTGTGGTAACCCGCAGAGCGCACGGCATTGAACCAGGTGGCGTCGTGGATCAGCGACGGCAGCGGCGGAGCGTCGAACGTGGTACCCGGCGGTGGTGGACCGGCGACGCTGTTCGGCCCTCCAGGCATGTCGGATTCGAGAATCAAGGTGCCGGTGCTGATGGTCGTGACGTCGGCCTCCATCGCCTCGATGGCGAGACCCTGCTCGATTGCGGCGACGGGGTCGGCCTGCACGGCGCGAAGTGCGGTCATCACCGCTGACCATGTCCAGTTCTTGGTTGGATCATCCGGCCGTCGAAGGACGCACCGTCGTGACGTCGACCCGATGCGAACACTCGTGGTCGTGCCCGCGCCCGCTGCTTTCATGAGCGCTGCGGTGCCGTACCGAGCCTGGCCGTCGCCGATCACGAGCAAGATGTCGCGCTCGCGAGCGAGCAGCAGGTTGGTCCACGGATCGTCGTGACGTTTGGCGATGGCCACCACGTCGGCCATCCGGCCCGGTTCGAGACGTCCCGGCGCACGTCCGCCCCACGCCCGGGCGAGCAGATCCCCAGGATTCGACGTCACCATTTCGGCCAGGTCGAACGGCGTCACGTCGAGCCCGGCGTGACGGATCCAGGTGTAGGCCACCTTCAGTTCGCCGAGCAGGTTCTTACTGCCCGACGGCCCCCAGTCGGAGCCGACACACACCGACACTCCGTGCGCCCGCGCGGCAAGCACATCGGTGGTCTGGTCGTACAGCCACAGGTTGGAGAACGGTGACCAGACCACACCTCCCGGCGACGCTCCATCGCTGAGGTCAGCGTGCACGTTCCACTGACGGAACTCGTCGTCGCCGACAGCACAGCAGTGGATGGCGATCAGCCGATGGCGAAGACAGCCTGCGGTGGCGACGTCGCTGAACTCGCGGGCGACCTTGCTGCCTCGCTGGCCTTCGCACAGGTGATACACGAGGGCGCGACCCTCGTCGAGCAAGGCGCGACGATCGTCGAGCTCGGCCGACGACAGATTGATGACCGATGTGCGGATCGAGTCGGGGTCCACGCCATCGTCGACGCTTCGCACCAACTGGTTGGCCGGCGTACCGTTGGCGTTCGGCCAACCCTGAATCGTGGTCGTGCCACCAGCGAGGGCGCGGACCTGCGCGTAGGCGAGCAGTTCCTCCGGTGCGCCCTTCAAATAGGCATAGGCCGGCCAGCTGACAGCGGGCTTGTACGAGGGCGCGCTCGGCCACAGATCACGATGCAGCCACGGACCCGTCGTACGGGCCGACTCGTGCCACAACGGCAGCGTCGCAAACCCGAGATGAGAATGGAGGTCGGTGAGACCGGGGTAGACGAAGGCTTCGCCGACATCCACCTGGCGGAAACCTTGCGGTGGCGCGTGACGACCTTGCAACACCTTGTCGACCAGTGCTCCATCGAACCGGACGCGGCCGGTGAAGTGCTGCCGAGCGTTGGTCGTTGCCATCGGCACGATGTGGCCCTGTACTTCAAGCATTGGGAATCTCCACCATCACAGGTCGCGCAGCAACTGCGCGGCGGCGGCCTCCGACGCCGATGGCGGCGGGGGGTCCAGCGCTGCGGCCCACGCCGGCATCGTGATCTTGTAGTAGTCGAATGAGGGTGATCCGCCGTGAATTGCCTGCCGCCCGCGATCCCCGCTCGAGCCCTGCCACCGCAGCGTGCCGAACGGCAGGTCCTGGCGCGGGATCTGTTCGCGCTCTCCGGCATAGGTGAACGTCGGTGTCGTGATGTCTCGTCGATATGTCAAACCCTGTAGCTGCGTCAAAGCCGTTTGCCAACTGGCGTTGACTCCCGATTGCAATCGTGACTTCATCAACACCACCGGGGTGCCAGTCGGCGCGACGTGATTGCGCAGGCGTTGCGAGAGCGGACCGACGAAGAGCAGTACCTGCGGCCGGGCGAGTCGCACGGCCTCGGTATAGATCGCCCGGACTGCCGTACTATCGACCGCGGTCGCGGCCGCCGTCTGGGCGTCGCCGAGGGTGTCGACGGGCAGCACCCGCAAGATCGCATACCTGCTGGTCATACCGGCGGCCCGAAGGAACGATTGCAGGTGCTGGCCGTCGTCGCCGGTCAACGCTCGCATCGTGAACAGATCGTCGTGTGACTGCTGGTCGGCCAACACCAGAATGCTGGGGCGGTCGAGGCGTCCACGGAAGATTGGTCCGGTACCGAACGACGGCGCACACTTCAACCCGAAAGAGTTGAAATCTGGCCACGCAAAGCCAGGCTTGCCACCTTGCAGCAACGCCGCGAACACAGAGCCCGGGCCACGATCGAAGTCTTTGTGGGCGCGCCGAGGCGGTTCCCAGGCGACATCGCCGACGTCGGCGCTGTAGCCCTCATTGGAGCCAGCGGCGCTTCCCGGATAGGACAAGGTGGTGCCGTCGTTGTTGTACGCACCGTCTTCTGAGAAGATCTGAATGGCTGTCTGACCGTCGCGCCGATTCGAAGAGGTCGAGCCACGCCCGAGCCGCCAGGGAACCCCGTACGGAAAGTCGCGGAACGGAATCGGATCGCTCGAGTAGGTGTAGGGCGTGGTTGCTCGAACCGCACCAGCGTCGGTTGGCAGCCACGCGGGCTGCGCGGCGATCCATTGATGCACGTGGATGATGGCAGCGTTGAAGCTGGCGATGATTGCCGACACCGCCCCGCCCTTTCCAGCGCCACCCGGGTGCAGCACGCCGACGACGTGCAGATTGGGCGAGATCACGGACGCGTCGGCAAGATGCAGATTGTTCGGATCCGCGGTGCCACCATGCGCCTCGATCCAACTGGCGATCGACTCCTTGGCGGCGCGACCGACTGCGATCACCAAATGCAGCTCATTGCGGGCGACGACGTAGTCGAACAGTTCCTTGCGATGGCGTGCGATCGGCGAAGCAGGATGCTGGGCGATGATGGGTAGTTGTCCGTCGTACTGCCCGAAGATCGGGTAGACGAAGGTGTTGAGGAAGAGGTACGAGCGGTTGATGCCGAGGTGGGCGAGGACATGCTGCATTCGGCCGCCGGTTCCGCCGGTGAACGAATGATGGCTCAGCGATTCGTCCTGAGCGCCTTCCTGCCCGACGACGAGCACCTTGACCTGATGATCGCCGAGGCGTCCGCGATAGAACATCGGACCGAAGTGCCATCGGAACTCTTCATTGCCCGACATGGCAACGCCGAAGCCGCGATAGTTTGGCGTCTCGGCGAACAGGCGCGACCAACTGCGATTCTTCGCGGGACCGGGGTCGTACTCCCATGGAGATCCACGGTCGTCCCAATACTGCTCCCACATGGCGGCGCTCCTGTTCTACACACAGCGCCAAGACCCGCTGCACGTGTTGACAAGAGTCTTCACCGTAGCGCACAGATACACGCCCTCGACTCGCCAGGCGTCGGGCGCTGAACAGCATCAGGTGCTGACGTCGATCGGTTCTTGTGGCGGCCCGTCGCGCAGCAATGTCGCTAACAGCGCATGCAGCTCCCTCGGTACGAAGTACGCGTCGCTCGAGACGATGTCGGCGAGCGTCCACCATCGCAACTCGTGCACGAACTCGGCATTCATCTGTTCCCACGACAAGCGAGGCTCAGGCTCGAAGGATTGGCAGTGAACGAGGTAGATGCGTTCGCGCTGGCCATCGAACTCGCCATTGAGGAACGGCACGATGTGCAGCCGCCGCCAGATCTGCGCCCCGATAACCGCGTCGACCAGGCCGACCTCTTCTTCCAACTCGCGGCCTAGCGCAATGAGGTGGCTTTCTCCGGGTTCCAAGCCACCCCCCGGCAGCGCCCAGCGAGTCGCAGTGGGGAACTCGAACCGTACGAGGAGCACTCGATGGTTTTCATCGACCACCAGGGCACGCACTGCTTCGCGGATGCGCAGCCCAGCCGCGGGGTCTGTCATTCGTTGCCGATCAATCGTCGGCCGATCACTCGTCGGGGGAGTTGTTGAGGCCATCGTTGAACATGCGATACATCTCGTACACGCTCTTGCAGGCTTCACACAGAGGCAACTGCTTCGGATCGCGAGAAGGCACCCATACGTGCCCACACAAGGCCTCGATCGGTGTTCCGTAGATGCGCGCTTCGAGTACCTTCGCAGCAGCGCTCTCGCCCGGCTCGGTCTTGACGATATGGGCTGCCGCCGGCTCGGCGGTCTCGAGGTCGGGGTCGATGTCGGGAATCGTCTCGACCGACCTGGTCGTCAGTTCGCTCACGTGACTAGTCAATCATTCTGCTCGGAGCGCTGCCACCTCGGCTTCGATGTTTGCACGCGCCCGATGCTCGTAACTCGAGAACATGTACTCGGTGATGAACAGGCGTGGACGATCGAGAAATCGGCGTAATACCGCGGTGCGCCCGGAACGCCATTGGTCGTCGTCGACATGGCTGTACTCGGCGCGTACCCCGTTGACGTACGCGAGGTAGGCGCCCGGGTCGGCACCCAAGATGGCGAGGTCGGCGTCGAGCAGCAGGGCGGTGTCAACAGCGTCGGCAGCGTCGATGCTGTCGTTGCCATCGGCCGGGTCGCGCTGAACAAGGTGGCCGGCGGTGGCGAGAACCAGCGCGGCGACGGATCGGCAACGCGTATACGACCAGCCGATGTCAGAGAGACGAGTTGCGGCAAGATCGGCGCTGCGTACCTCGTTGTCGTTGGCTCGCGGGTCATAGATCACGTCGTGGTAGAGAGCCGCAGCGAGTACCTCGGCCGACGGCTGGGCGCGCACAGCTCGTGCAGCGTCGTGGAGATCGCGAAGCACGAGCATGATGTGTGTCGCCGTGTGGTACTGGCGATGCGGTTCGGCATACCGGCCCAACAGGGAATCGATGTGCCGGTCGAAGTGGTTGCCGACGATCTGTCGCCACACGCCCCGGATCTCGATCTCCGGTTGGGTCATCGCGGCCACATTACGGCAATGTGGCGCCCATGGCGGTGCTGATCGACGAGCCGATCTGGTGGTTCAAAGGTCGACGATGGTCGCACTTGGTCAGCGACGTGAGCTACGACGAACTGCACGCCTTCGCCGAGCGAGCAGGGATCCCGCGCCGCGGGTTTCAGGGGGATCACTACGACGTCCCCGAGGAATGTTTCGACGACCTCGTCGATGCCGGTGCCACGTTGACGTCGAGCCGCGAGTTGTTGCGGCGACTGCGTGCAGGCGGCCTCCGATTGAGCCCGGCCGAACGACGCGCTCGCCGATAGCAGGTCACCAGCGCTCCGGTTCGCCGAGCAGCTCGCGTGGGCAGTCGACGCCTGCTGGACCGATGACGAACCACTCGATCAGTTCGATCCCGTGTGCTTCGGTGATCTCGTTCGCTCCGAGCCAACGATCGAGATCGCCGGGCAACGTTGCTGGCAGGTTGGTCGCGGCGTCGGGCCGCACGGTGGCCAGCACGACGCCGCAGAGCGCAGGCGATCGACCGCCAGCGACGGCCATGCATTCGGCGACCGAAAGGACCGAGTCGGGTTCGGTTGTACCGCTGACGATGGTGATCGTGTTGCTTCGGCCACTCTCGTCGAGGAAGAACGCGATGGTTTCGGCCTCGAGTGGACGGTGAATTGCCAGCGACACGACCGCGATCGCATCGATGGATGAACGGATGTGGTCGCTGGCCTGGGGAAGGCGAGGATGGGCAGTGGAGCGCGGCATGTGAGTATCCCTCCGAGTGTGATCCAGCAGATGTGAACTGGCTGTCGTTGATGTTCGGGGGAAGCCGCACGATCACAGTACGACGGGGGTGTCACACGACGGGTCGTTGCGTCGGTGCGCATAGAGTTGCCGCATGGCCGACACGACGATCTACCACAACGTTCATTGAAACTCATCGAGCAATGCCGTGAGCATTGCCACCGAACTTGGTGTCGATTTCGACACCGTGCTGTACCTCAAGACCCCGCCCGATGAGGCCACCCTGCGGGCCATCATCGCCAAACTCGAGGACCCGGTCACCGACCTCGTTCGCCGCGACAGCCTGTGGACCAAGCTCGGTCTCACCGAGGCCGACGTCGAGACCGAGGATCAGGTCGTAGCCGTACTGCTGAAGCACAAACAACTGCTGCAGCGGCCGCTGGTGGTGACCAAGAAGAAGGCGATCATCGGCCGACCGAAGGACCGCGTGCGTCAGCTTCTGGGTGGCTAGCGGCGCCGAGTGCGACCGCGACCGCCGATTGCCTGCAGTACCAGCAGCAGGAGGACCGCCCCGACGGCGGCAACCAGCAGTGATCGAATGCTGAACTCGTTGATGCCGCTGCGGCCACTTGCTTGCATCAACGCGCCGCCGATCAGTGCTCCGAGTACGCCGACGGCGAGGGTGTAGAGACAGCCACTGCGGTCGTCGTGAACGATCCAGCGGGCGAGGAGTCCAGCCACCAAACCGACGACGATCCACGCAACGATGTTCATGCGGCAACCATGCTAGGTCCTGCGGGTCTTGGTCTAGGTCCTACGAGTCGTGGCTACGCCCGCTCGAACACCAGCACGAACTCGAGCAGACCGTTGTCCTTGACCGTCGCGACCTGGTTCGACGGATCGGGTATGTCGTAGTCGGAGAACAGGATCGGAATGTTCCCGAGCACGCCGATCCTGCCGCTCTCGAGCTTGGCCTGGACATCGAAGGTCACCGTGTTGGTGACCCCCCGAAGCATGAGGTCTCCGGTGGCGGTCGCCGCGAGCGTGACACCCTCGGCGGGAACCGTGCCGAAATCGATGGGACTGGTGAGCACGAACGTCGACGTGGGGAACTGGTCGACCGTCATGATGCGCGTCCGGAACTGGCCGTCGCGACGGTCGCTGTCGCTGGTCATCGAGGCCATGTTGACGGTGAACTCGGCTGCGGTCGCTGTACTGCCATCGATGGTCAGCGTGCCGGTGGCGTCGTTGGTTCGCCCGGCCGCCTCGGTATCGAGCCCGCTGAGCACCTCCTGGATGCGATAACCGAGGGTGGAATCGGTGGTCAGCGTCCATGTCCCGCTCGGACTGTCGGCTGACACGCCGGCCACACTTGTGGCGAGGGGTGCTGAGTCGGATACCGCAGCCGTCGAATCGGTCAGCGTGGTGACGGACGTCGTGTCGCCGACAGTCGTATTCGCGACCGTGGTGTCGGCAAGTGCCGCATCGAGATCCGCCGAGGTGAGCGCCGGTGGCGCCTCTTCTCGAATGACGTAGAACCAAACCAGGAACCCGCCCACGCCGAGGGCAGCGAGCAGCGCTCCGGCTCCAACAATCTTCTTCCAATGTCGTTTCATGGGGGTCCTATGCGTCGAGGAGTGGACGGAGAGTCCGGGCATTCTTGCACCCGCAACGAGTTCGCGCCCGTCGCGGTTGTTACGCCAGACTGTCGAGCATGACCGTGAACATCCACATCGCTCGGGGTGCCCCAAAGACCGTCGAATCAGTCGGGGTGCCCGTGGGGGCCCATGGCGCCGTGCCGCGCAGCCTCGGCCACAATCGGGCTGCGCTGGCAGCTCATGGCTTCGAGGGAAAGGTCGGGCAGACGTTGGTGCTGCCGTCCACCACTGGTCCGACTCTGATCGCCGTTGGGATCGGTGACGAC
>JANOJI010000168.1:0-2512 GCA_031408175.1 Ilumatobacteraceae bacterium | reverse complement strand
TCGATCTGGTCAACGTCCGGTAGAAGCCGGAGTGACGGACACGTCACGCACCGTGGCGGCCCTCACCGGCAGCGAAGCGAGCGGCGCCTTCCAGCGTCTCGCCGGAGCGGATCGTGGCGAGACCAAGTTCGGTTTCGTTGGCCAGCGCCTCGTCGAACGTGAGCCCCCACTGATCGAAGCTGCTGCGGCGATCCGAACGCAGGCAACGCTGGGGGAGTGCGGCGATCTCGGTGGCGAGCGCAATCGCAGCAGCCAGCGCCTCGCCACGGGCGACGAGGCGATTGGCCAGACCCATGCGAACGGCCTCCTCGCCGGATCAGAAAAGCTCTGTGTCAGCTCACTGAATGACTGCCGCTCTGTGAGCTGACACAGACGACGGAGAACGAGCGGCGAGCGGCGTACCGCTCCAGTCAACCTGACATAACGATGATTATGGGCGTTGTGGATGCAGTTCTCGATCGCGGATCGGGCGCGCCGCGCCGAGCAACCACGACAGCATCTCGGTGACCTCGCCCGGCCGCGGGCCCTTGCCGGCGGCCTGCAGATCGCGTTCGACATCATTGACGGCGCATGCCAGTACGTACATCTCGTCGTGCAACTGATCCAACTCTTCCTTGGCGACGATCAACTCGTTCTCGTTCAGCTGCAGTTCGCGGGCCCGCTGGCGACCGACCCAATCCCATTGACGGCATGCCTGACTGCAGAACACCCTCGGCCGACCGATCCGCTGCGGCGGAAGCACCCGACGACACCACCGGCACCGCGATCGCTGGCTCCGTTGGTCATCGACGACTTTCGTCATGACGAAACTCTACACCAGTCAGTCGGCATGAACCAGTACGATCGCTTCGATCTCGACCGAGATGTCGAAGGGCAGTTCGGCCATGCCAACGGCGCTTCGAGCACTGCGACCAGCTTCGCCGAAGACCTCGATGAACAACTCCGAGCAGCCGTCGATCACCCCTGGGGTGTTGTTGAACCCGGGCGCGCAGTTGACCATCCCCAACAGCTTCACGACCTGCGACACACCGTCAAGCGATCCCAGTTCGGCCTGTAACGCGGCGAGTAGCTGCAGCCCGACCAGCCGGGCAGCGTGCCGAGCGGTGTCGAGGTCGATCGCGCCACCCACTTTGCCCTTCACGAGGCTTCCGTCGGGTCGTATCGGGGCAGCGCCCGACAGGAAGATCAGGTCTCCGACGCGTACCAAACTGCGATACAGCCCAGCGGGGCGCATCAGTTCGGGCAGGTCAATTCCGAGTTCGGCGAGTCGTGCTTGTGCGGACATGGACTCAGTCTCGCGCAACGGTGGCGAGTCGAATATCCCCAGCGAATCCACAGGTAGTTGGCACTGATGATCCACAGGATGACTCGTTCACAATGGTCACATGGCGATCAACATGCGGCAACCCGCCCTGCGGCCCCGACGGCACGGCGAGTGCATCGAACCCGTTGATCGTCGCGCGCTCGAGCGGGCCGGTTGGCGGACGATGATGGACTACCGCGAGAACCACGTTCGCGGGCGCGATGGCCGCCTGGTCGAGGTCGAGGCCGTCTGGATTGCCGAGGCCGAGCGGTTCGACGGCGCGATGTCGGTTGCCTCCGCGGTCGGATCAAGTGTCGAGGAAGCGTGGGCCACACTGCGCGCCGACATCGACGAGTCACGCGTGCACACGCTGTCGCGGATTCGCCTGCTCGAACGGCGATCAGGAATACTTGGTTGATTCCAATTGTTGTGATAGCAATAACAAAGGAGCCAACCATGCCTGTTTCCACCGCCGCCGTCAACCGCCTCGTCCGAGCCCAGCGCGCCGTCGAGGGCGAAGGTTTCGTCGTCCGTCGTCCGTTCCCCACCTCAGCGCTCTCGTACATCGATCCGTTCCTGCTCTTCGACCACATGGGGCCCGTCGAGTTCGGTCCCGGCGAAGGAACCGGCACGCCGTGGCATCCGCATCGCGGGTTCGAGACCGTCACGTACGTGCTGGAGGGCGATCTCGAGCACCGCGACTCGCTGGGCAACCACGGCTATCTGCATGCGGGTGATACCCAGTGGATGACGGCCGCCTCCGGAGTGCTGCACAAAGAGGGCCCATCGGCTGCAGCACAGGAGACCGGTGGCCGCACCCATGGCTTGCAGCTGTGGGTCAATCTGCCGGCGGCACTGAAGATGGCCGACCCCGCTTACCAGGATCTGCGTTCGGATGAGAACGGCCGTGACGAGCGACCGGGTGCCACGGTACGGGTGATCGCCGGCGAGTTGTTCGGGTTGTCCGGCCCTGGCCAAACTCGCACCCCGATCTCATATGCCCATGTCACGCTCGACACTGAAGCCGCAGTATCGACAGCGTTACCCGCGGGCCATGTGGTGCTGGCGTACCCGATGACCGGCGGATTCCGGATCGGTGACACACAGGTCGACGAGGGCACTCTCGCCGTCATCGAGGGTGACGAACTCACCATCACCGGAGTCGCCTCACTCTCGGAAGTCATCGTGTTGACCGGCCAACCGATTGGC